>JAKAUF010000405.1 GCA_021827785.1 Acidobacteriota bacterium
AACACCGAAAGCACCACGCAGGCCGTTCCCAACACCTGCGTGACCCGCACGGCGACTTCGCGCGGATTGGCGGCGATGGGAGAGCTATACAGGTCGAAATAGTGCAGGCAGAGCAGCACGACGGCGCCGGCGAGAACGATCCGGGCGGCGGTCATTGGGGGCCACATTGAGCCCGCGATGGTGAGCCGGGTCGCGAGCGTCAAAGCGGCGCCGATCAGCACCACTTCGGTGATCGCCAGCCCCAGCATCCGCGGCGGCAGGCATGCTTGCAGCGCCTTGCTCACGCGAGTGCGTCCCTTCCGGCCGCCAATTGGGGAACCGCGTAGCCGCGGTAATACCCAGCGGATTCCTTCGCGCCCCCGTTCAGCACCATTCCCAGCAGCGGAAACCCCTGCAATGCCTGCACCGCATGGCGCAGCTCCGGCTCCGGCGTGATGCCTTCTCGGCCCACCAGGAGCACTCCGTCCGCGGCGGACGCCAGTTGCAGGCTGTCGGCGAAGGCGGCCAAGGGCGGAGAGTCAATGATTACCCAGGCGAAACTGCGCGCCGCTTCCTGGAGAATGGTGCGCAGGGTGGCGGAGGCCAACAGTTCGCCCGGGCTGGTGGTGGGCACGCCCGCGGGAAGGTAGTAGACGCCGTAGGGACGCACGCGCCGCACGCTGTCCCGCCATTTGCGCCGCTGTTCCAGCGCTTCGGCCAACCCCTCGGCTGGAGGCAGCCCGAGCGCGGCCGGGACTCCGGGCTGGCGCAGGTCGCCATCAATCAACAGGACCGGCGTTACCGCCAGCGCCAGCGTTAGCGCCAGGTTCAACGCCACTAACGTCTTCCCTTCCCGCGGCACCGCGCTCGTCACCAATACCGTGGTCAAGGCTTGCCGGGCCCGGCTCTGCTCCAGCTGATACCGCAGGCGGCGAAATGCCTCGGCCGCGGCCAACCGGTTCTGTTCGGTGGCGATCAGGCGCTCCGCGTCCGGCGCGCAGTCCTGGTCGCGGAATTCGATGGCTGTCCGCCCTCGATCCTCTCCCGGCCAACCGGGCAGCAGCAACTCGTGGGTGTTATCGCCCCCCTCTTCCAGGCGGCGCAGTAGCTCATAGATCCGGCTCATGAGTTGATCCCTCCATTCACTGCCTCTGGTCGGCTGGACACGGCCCACTCCGGCTCCCCGGGTTCGCCGGCCGCGGCCGCCGCGGCCGGGGGAGCATCGGCGGCGGCTGCGGACAAGCGCAGATCCGCGGCAACCTCGTCCACCATGGCGGCGCCGATCCGCAACTGCTGCTGGCTCGTGGCCAGCAGCAACGCCCCGCCACAGAGCAGATTGATCACGCGGGGTATGCCTTGCGCCACGTCGTGCACACGGTCCAAGGCCGCCGGCGTGAAGACCACATCCTCGGCGCCGGCCAGTTGCAGTCGCCGCACCACATAGGCCCGCGTCTGTTCCTGGTTTAGGGCGGGCAGATGGAAGCGCATAGCGACGCGCTGCTTCAACTGCCGCAGGCGGTGCGAATCCAATTGGCCGTCCAGCTCCGGCTGGCCCGCCAGCACGACCTGGAGCAGTTTGCACTCCGCGGTTTCCAGGTTGGTCAGCAGTCGGACCTCTTCCAGCGCCTCCGGGGACAGGTCCTGGGCCTCATCAATGATCAGCAGCGGCAGCCAGCCGGCGCGATGCTGCCGCAGCAGGTGCGAGGAGAGGCGCAGAATCATGTCGGCCTTGCCCATCGGCTGGCTCGCTTCCTCGCCGAGATGCGCCAGCAAATACCGCATCAGGTCCTCGCCGGAGAGCAGGCTGTGGAACAGGTAACAACACAGCACCCGGTGCCGCTCCAACGCGCGCATCAGGCAGCGCAGCACCAGCGTCTTGCCCGTACCCACCTCGCCGGTCAGCGCCATGATGCCTTGGCGCATGCGCACCCCATAGACCAGACCGGCCAGCGCCTCGTCGTGAGCCGGCGTCGGGCACAAAAAAGCCGGATCCGGACTGAGCGCAAACGGATGGCGGCGGACAGGCCGCAGAACGTCTTCCCTGGTCACAAAGCCCCCTTCAGCGTCAGCACCGTCGAAGCCACGGCAGCGACCAGCAGCACGCCTGCCGCGGTCCACTCACCACACCATCGCCACGCGGCCCGCCGCTTCCTGCCCGGCGAGGTTAGCTGGGGTACGGCCGCCAGCACGGGCAGACCAGAGACCGCTACGAATCCAGCCTCGCCCCGCAGACGGCGATCGCTCAGCTCCAGCAGCACCACCAAACCGGCGCCCGCAACCAAGCCCAATAACCATCCGCCAATCACGCAGAGCACGCGGTTCGGCGCCACGGGGTGGCGCGGCAGATTGGCTGGGTCCAGCAGCTCGAGGCGCTCGCCTTGCTGGCTCTCCTCTAAATTGGTCGCCAGCTCGGAGTTCTGAGTTTTGGCCAGCAAGGAGCGGTAATGGCTTTGGGCGTCCTGTACTGACTGCTCCAAACTGGCCAACTGCCCGGCGCGCAAGGGTTCCACGCGCAGTTCGCCCTCGACATGGCGCATCTGGGCCGCCAACGCGGCCAGCGTACGGCGCCGCGTCGCGATCTGCATCTGCACGGCGCGCAAACGGCTGGCCAGGCGCACCGCTGCCGGGGAGCCCTGCCAGGCTGGACCGTGGACCGGCCGGCTCTTCAATTCGGCCTTCCAATGGCGGATCTCGGCCTTGGTCGTGATCACGTCCGGATAGCGCGCCGTGTGCCCGGCCTCGAGCCGCGCCAAGCGCGCCTCCAGCTTGTGCAGATGCGCCTGGGGAGACTGCGCGTCCGTACCCACGCGCGCGAGGCCCAGTTGCAACGACCGCAAATAGGCCTTCTCTTGCCGGGCGGCGTCCAGTCCGCTTTCCGTGGCGCTGTAGGCGGTCCTGAGGCTGGCGAGGAGCTGGATCTGCTCCGGCGCCTGCACCGGCAACTCATCCAAGTGCTCCTGATCGAAACGCTGCAGCTGCTGCTCCTTCCGCGCCAGCGCGGCCGAGGCATGCTGCAACTGATCCTGAAGAAAACTGGTCGTGCCTTGGGACTGGTCCGCCTGGGCTTGCAAGCTGCCGTCAATAAAAAGCGAAGTGAGTTCATTCACCACCCGCTGCGCCATCCGCGGGGAGGGCGCTTCGTAGGCGATGTGAAACGCGGTCAAACGATTGGGCTGGCCCAGGGCCGTTACGGGCGAAATCTTGATGTCCTTGCGCATCCGCGCCACCACCTGATCCGGCGTCAGCCGCCGGCGCTGGCGGGGATATAGGTCCAACCGCGTGATCAGCTGCCGCAGCTTGGTGCGGCTGAGAATGCGCTGGGTGAGGATCTGCAACTGATGCTCGGCCGTGGTCGCCACGTTGCTGGCCACGTATTGCCGCGGCACCTGCTGCTGGTCCACCAGCACCAGCGCCTGGGAACGATACCGGGCCGGCCACACCACCGCCGTCATGCCGCCGAGAACCGCGCCGGCCACGAGGGGCGCCAGCCATGCCCAGCGGCGGCGCTTCACCATCGCCCAAAGATCCTGTCCGGACAGCCGTGCTGAGAGTTCGTTTGCCATAAGTTCCAATCGCTCCTCGCCCTAGGGCACCACCACGGTGTCGCCGGAACGCAGCCGCACGTTTTCCTTGGCGTCCTTGCCGGCGATGACTCGCTTGTAATCGAACGCGACGCGCCGCGTTCGTCCGCCCCCAAGACGGCGGAGCACGTAGATGTGGCTGCGGTTGGCGAACTCGGCCAATCCCCCGGCCATGGCGATGGCATCCAGGACGCGCGTCGGGCCCGCCAGCACATAAATGCCGGGCCGGCGCACCCGCCCCAGGACATACACTTTGTGACTGCGGACCTGATCCACCTGGACGGTCACCGCCGGGTTGCTGAGATAGGGCCGTAGGCGCCGCGCGATCGCGGCCTGCAGTTGCGCCGGCGTCAGCCCCTCGGCCCGAATCTGCCCCGCCAGCGGGAGGGAGATCATCCCGTCCGGCCGTACCGGCAGATCACGGCTGCTGATTTTCGGCTCCTGCCAGACGTCCACCGAGATCACGTCTTGCGGCCCCAGCCGGTACCCCGACGCCGCGGCGTGCTGCGCCGCCGGCGCCGGATCGGGCTTGGCGGAATGGTGGTGATGCGGCCCCGGCGAGACGATTCCCGCCAGGCTCGAAAGCACCGCCATCACCGGCCGCCAGGCCCTCAACGACATGTGCGCTCCCATGACTGCCTCCTTCAACTCCTCATTCGACCGGCGGGCTGCCGCCCAAGGAGCGGCGGCTGGGTATGCCCGTGTCCCGCAGCTTGTACAGCAGCGCGCGATAACTGATGCGCAGCGCCTTGGCCGTTTCCTTCCGGTTCCAGTGGTGCGCGTGCAGCGCGCCGAGGATCATTTGCCGCTGGGCCTCGAGCCCGGCGCGCCGCGCCGCCTCCCGCAACGAGAGCGGAGCCCCAGCCGCCCGCGTTGCGGGCAGCAGTTCGGCGGCGATCAGCTCTTCGGAGCCGAACAGCACGAAGCGGCTCATCAGGTTTTTCAGTTCGCGAATGTTGCCCGGCCAAGGGTGGGCCGCCAGCAACTGCATGGCATCGGCCGAGAGGGGCGGCGCGGAGCGGCGGTAGGCGGCGTTCAGAATGCGGCGCAGGTAGGCCACCAACACGGGTAAATCGTCGCTTCGCTCCCGCAGCGGCGGGACGGCGAGCTCGACCACGCCGATGCGGAAGTACAAGTCGAGGCGGAAGCGCCCGGTCTGGCAGTCCTGCCACAGATCGCGGCTCGTCGCGCAGACGACCCGCGCGTTGACCGAACGGGGCGCGCCGCCGCCGATCGGCCAGACCGAGCCGTCTTGGAGCAGCTCCAACAGTTTGGCTTGCGCGCCGCAGTCCAGATCGCTGATCTCATCCAAAAACAGCGTGCCGCCGTTGGCCTGCTCGATGCGCCCGATGCGGCGCTCAACCGCTCCGGTGAACGCGCCGGGCTCGTGGCCGAAGAGCTCGCTCTCCAGCAGCGCCGGCGGAATCGCCGGACAATGAATCTTGATGAACGGCGCCGCGGCCCGCGCGGAGCGCTGATGCAGAAGCCGCGCCAGCACTTCCTTGCCCGCGCCGCTTTCGCCCGTGATCAGCACCGGCACATCCGTCGCCGCCGCTTGCGTCAACCGCTCATGCAGTCGTGACATCGCCGCCGTTTGGCCGAAGATCACCTCGGCCGGCGGCAATTCCAGCGACCGGTGAATGGTTTCCGCTCCGCCGCCCACCGCCATGATCCTGGCCGCCGCCGTCACTGTCCCGCCGGAACCGCCGTCTGGTTCCCCTCCGCGTCGGCCCGTTCCCAGGGCGATGCGATGGCATATTGCCGGATTTTCTGGCTCAGGGCCTTGGTGCTGATGCCCAGCAGCTCCGCCGCGCGGCCCCGGTGCCAACCACAGCTCGCCAACATCTCTTGGATCGCTTCCCGCTCGGCGCGCGCCTTCAACTCCCGCACCATCCCCTTCAAGTCCTGCCGCCGGCCGCGGGACCAAGCATTGCCTTCCGGAGAGCGCGGCAGGCAGCGCGGGGTCAGCTCCTCCAGCGCCGCCGCGGGATCCCCGTGCACCAGGAAGCGCTTGATGAAGTTCTGCAGCTCGCGGACGTTTCCCGGCCAGCTATAGGCCCGGCATGCCGCCAGCAATTCATCGCTGAGCGGCAGCGCGGGACGGTTCAGGTCCGCGGCGAGCTGGGCCATGAAGTACCGCAACTGCGGCACGATATCTTCGCGCCGTTCGCGCAGCGGAGGGATCCTCAGTTGCAGCGCTCCGAGGCGGTAATAGAGGTCGGCCCGAAACCGCTTCTCGGCGATCGCCCGGTCAATGTTCACGTTCGTCGCGGCGATCACGCGCGCGTCCACGGTCACCAGCGAGCGGCCGCCGAGACGGCTGAAGGTGCGGTCTTCCAGCACCTGCAAAAGCTTGGATTGCAGGCCCGGCGGCAGCTCTCCCAGCTCATCCAGAAAAATCGTGCCGCGGGGACACATCTCGAACTTGCCCGGCTTGGCCCGCACCGCGCCGGTAAACGCGCCGGCCTCATACCCGAACAGCTCGCTTTCCAGCAGCTCATGGGGCACCGCCGCGCAGTTGACCTTCAGGAATTGGGCGCCGCGCCGCGGAGAGAGATGGTGCAGCAGCCGCGCCGCGACCTCCTTGCCGACGCCGCTTTCCCCCAAGACCAGCACCGGCAGATCAATGGGCGCCATCTGGCCGATTTGCTGGCGGAGCTCAAGCATCACCGGACTGGCGGCGACAAAACCGACGCCGGGCGCGACTTCTTCAATGTGAGTTCGGCGCTCGACATTGAGGTCCAGCAAGGAAGGGCAGACGCTTGTCACATGGACTCCTTTCGAGGCCGCCGCGCGGTGCGCCGGCCAGCGAGTGTCAGAATAGGCAAGCGCCCCGCTCGCGGTCATCGGGGGAGTATGGGAGATACGGACTCCGGAGAATTCCGGAGGCGGCTGGCTAGGGCTGGATCATCCCGCAGCGGATGGCGTAGCGCACGAGGCCGGCGGTCTCATGAATGTCCAGCTTCTCCATCGTGCTCGCGCGGTGGGTTTCCGCGGTCTTGATGCTGATGGCCAACAGCGAGGCAATTTCCTTGCTGGTTTTGCCCTCCGCCACCAGTTGCAGCACCTGCCGTTCGCGCGGCGTCAGCGGATCGCTGGCGCGCTCGTCGCCCAGCGATTCCGCGAGATGCGCCGCGATCTCCGGGCTGATATGCGTGCGGTTCCGCGCGGCGGCGATGACCGCCTGGACCAGTTCCGTGCCGGCTTGGCTCTTCAGCACGAACGCGCGCGCGCCGATCCGCAGCCCCTCGATCACGTAATGCCGCTCGGCGTGCATGGACAGAAACACGAGCTTGGAGCGCGGCGACAGCTTGCGAATGGCGCGGGCCGCGTCCAGCCCGTTCAGCAGCGGCAAGCCGATGTCCAGCACCACGACCTGCGGCTGCAGCTGTTCCGCCATGGTGATCGCGGTATGCCCGTCCCCGGCCTCGCCGGCAATCAGAAAACCCGCTTGCTGGAGGAGCATGGTGAGCCCCTCCCGAACGACACTGTGATC
>JAKAUF010000359.1 GCA_021827785.1 Acidobacteriota bacterium
GGCGCCGTTTGCGCCTCCATTGCCTGGCGCGGGCCCCAGCGCGGCTGCCCACCCCAACGCGCACCGCTGCGCGTTGGGGACCCCGGCTTTGCGGGCCGCGCCGCGTCGCTTGCCGGGGGCGGGCCGCACCAACAGCCAGCGCGCCTGCGGCGCGGGGGAATTTCGCGGCCTTTCCGCGCCCGCTTTGCTCCCCGAGCAAATGGCGCGGCCCCCGCGCAGCGTGGGCACTCCTCCAGCTCACGAGCGGCCACGCCGCGCGCCGCCGCTTCGGGTGCGTGCAACCGGCTTCCGCCTGTGCGCCGTGGGCTTCGCCCACGGCCGCCCTGCGGCCAACGCGCTGCCGCACCTGCTTCCACCGCGCGCGGCAAGCCGCCCTATACGTCCGGCTTGCTAAGCTGGCCTCTACGGGTCCCTCGCGCGTGCTCGCGGCGCAAGCCCCCCATCGCCTCACCATCCGCCATGCCCCCAGGGCGCCATCGCCAGCAGCCGCCGTAGCAGCCGTTAGCCCATGGATAGCCACGTATCGCAAACCATTGCCGTGACCCACGGCCGCATGTACGCCGGCCTGACCGGACGCCTGGCGCGCTACCCCATTCCCCGCTGGCCCTGGAATGCCCCGGCGGGAACGGTGGTTTTGGATTTGGGTTGCGGCTGGGGGCGGTGGACATTGGCCGCCGCCGCGGCTGGTTGCCGCGCGGTGGGGGTGGACCGATCCTTGCCGGCGGTGCAGGCGGCACGGCGCGTGGCGCGGGAACTGGGACGGGATCACGCGGTGCATTTCGTCTGCGCCGATCTCGATCACTTGCCGTTTCGGCCCGGGGTGTTCGATCAATCCATCGCCTATGGCGTCTGGCAATACCTGCCCCGGCAGGGAGAAGCGGCGCTGCGCGAAGCCATCAATGCCCTTCGTCCGCACGGCGTGCTCCGGCTCCAACTGCCCCATCGCGGCGGCTTGCGGGCGCGCTGGTTCCGGCTGTTGGCGCGTTGTGGCCGGCCGCGGGAAACCGGCGTGCAATACTGGACCCTGGCGCAGATGCGCCAATGGGCTGCGCTCCAGCCCGGTCCGCCGGCGACGGAAAACAACCTTCGCTTGCGCGCCGAAGGGTACTTCTCGACCAACGCGCAATGGGACGATCGCGACTTGCTGCCGCGCCGCTATCGCTGCCTGGTGGCGGCATCCCGGCTGCTGTGCGGTTGCAGCCGCCGCTGGCCGGCGCTGCTCGCTCTGGCCGACGCCGTGTGGCTCGAGTGGACCATCCCGCCCGCTCCCGACCATCCAGCGCGGTTCCCTTCCACCGCGCCAGCGTCGGCGGCGAAGAGCTGCGCGCCGTCGGCCGCGTCCTCCGCTCCGGCTGGCTAACCAGCGGCCCGGAAACCGAACGCTTCGAGGCCGAGTTCGCCGCCGCGGTCTCGGCGCGCCATGCGGTCGCGGTGAACTCCGGCACGGCGGCCCTGCATTTGGCGCTGGCGGCGCTGGAGATTGGCCCCGGCGATGAGGTCATTGTTCCCACCATGAGCTTCGCCTCCGACGCCGAGGTGGTCATCCGCCTCGGGGCTCGGCCCGTGCTGGCCGATTGCGACCCGCGCACGCTCAATCTGACCGCCGCGGCCGCCGAAGCCGCCCTCACGCGCCGCACCCGGGCCATCCTCCCGGTCCACTACGCCGGCCTTCCTTGTGAGATGAGCGCGCTTCGCCGCCTGGCCCGCCGCCATCGTCTGGCCGTGGTTGAGGACGCTGCCCACGCCTTTCCCGCGCGGCACGATAGCCGCCCAATCGGCTCGGAAGGATCCGCGGTGGCGTTTTCCTTTTACGCCAGCAAGAACCTCACCACCGGCGAAGGCGGCATGGTCACCACTCCCCACCGGCGCCTGGCGGAGCGCATGCGCCTGTTGCGCCTGCATGGCCTGAGCGCAAGCGCGTGGCAGCGTCGCGAGCGCGGCGCCGGCTATGACATCCTGCTTCCCGGCTACAAGTACAACCTGGGCGATTTGGCCGCGGCCATCGGCCGGGCGCAATTGGCCAAGGCCGCCCGTCTGCACGCCACGCGGGAACGGTTGGCCCAGCGCTATCAGCAGGCGCTCGGGCAGCTGCCCGAAATCGAGTTACCGCCGTTCGTCGCGGCGCCCGATCATGCCTGGCACCTCTATGTCATTCAACTGCGCCTGGAGCGGCTGCGCTGCGGCCGGGACGAATTCGCCGCCGCCCTGCGGCGCCGCGGGATCGAAACCAGCGTCCATTACCGCCCCTTGCACATGCACTCGTATTACCGCCGCGCTTTCGGCTATCGGCCCGCGGATCTTTCCTGCGCCCACCGCGCCTATCAGCGCATTCTCTCCCTTCCCTTCTTCGCCGGCTTGCGGCCGGACGCAGCGCGCCGTGTCATCACCGCCGTCGCCGCAACCTGCGCGGAGTTTCGCCGATGAACGCGGCATTCGCCCGCCGCGCGGTGGACATCGCGGCCGCGGCGCTGGGGTTGGCGGTGCTGGCGCCATTGTTCGGGCTCATCGCCGCTGCACTTTGGGCCGCCGACGGCCCGCCGGTTTTCTTTCGCCAGCAGCGGCTGGGCCGAAATTGGCGGCCATTTCCGCTCTACAAATTTCGCAGCATGCGCCGCGCCGCGGCGGGCAAAACGGGTCCGCAGGTCACCGCCGCCGGCGATCCGCGCATCACGCCGCTCGGGCGGTGGCTGCGCAGGTCCAAACTGGATGAACTGCCGCAGTTATGGAACGTGCTGCGCGGCGAAATGAGCCTCATCGGTCCGCGTCCGGAAGTGGCGCGATACGCCCATGCGTACCGCCGGGAGTTCGACGTGCTGCTGGCGGTTCGGCCCGGGTTGATAGACCCCGCCACGCTCTGCTTCGCCCGCGAAGAGCAGATGCTGCCGCCGGGACCGGAGTGCGAGCACGTCTATCTCGACGAAATCCTGCCGCGAAAAATCACCCTCTCGCTGGCCTATTTGAAGCGCCGGACCTGGCGCTCCGATCTGCGCCTATTGGCCGCGGCGCTCGCCCCACGCGGGCGGCGACGCAAGGCCCATGACGGACCGTATGCCCCAGCTGCCCGCTGAGCTGCAAGCCGAGTTGGCCGCGGTCTTGGCGGCGTGGGCGCAAGGCCAGGATCCCTGGCGCGATTTTCCCCGCACCGTGCGGCTGGATGACGAAGCGGCCGCCGCCTATCGCGGGCGCAAGATCTTGGTTACCGGCGGCGGCGGCTTCATCGGCGGCGCCTTGGCGCGGGTGCTGGCGGGCCTCGGGGCCGAGGTACTGGCGCTGGACAAAGATGAAGCCGGCTTGGTTCGGCTGCAAGACGCCGCGCGCGCCGACGGCGGCCAGCCCCCCGTGCTGGCGCTGGCCGACTGCCGCATCGCCGACCGAATGTCCACGATTCTCGCCGCCTTCCCGCCGGCAATTGTGTTCCATTGCGCCGCCCACAAATATCTCCCCTTGCTGGAATCCCAGGCCCAGGAAGCCTGGGCCAACAACTGCGCCGCAGTGGTCCAGCTGGGACGGCAACTCGGCAGCTGCGGTACGGAAGCTTTTGTATTGGTCTCCACCGACAAGGCGGTCGAACCATGCAGCCAGCTCGGCGCCAGCAAGCAGGGAGCGGAGCATGCCTTGCAGTCGGAAGGCGCCCAGTGGGCCCGGCGCGCCGTGACCGTGCGCCTGGCCAACGTGCTGGCCAGCGGCGGCAGCGTGGTCGAGCGCTACTGGCGCGCCATGCGCCAGGGCTTGCCATTGGAGGTCCGCCATCCCGCCATGGAGCGCTACTTCCTCACGCTGCCGCAAGCCGTCGCCTTATTGCTGGCAGCCGGCGCCGGCGCCGCCGCCGGCGAGCTATGGGCGCCGCGCCTGGAGGCTCCCGTGCCCATTCAGGACCTGGCCGCCGCCATGCAAGCTCTCGGGCGCGGCTTGGGCCTGCCGCCGCCTCCCGAGCCGCCGGTGCAGATCACCGCGCCCCGGCCCGGCGAAAAGCTGTCCGAACAACTCCTCGCCACCGCCGAACTCGCCCGCGCCCAGCCCCTCGCTGCCGCCGGCCTGCCCATTTGGCGCCTCCCCCCCGCTTAGCGGCCGGGCGGCCGCCGCAACCGCACGGCGCCGCGGCGTCGGCCCGGCGCGGCCACCGATGGGCTAAAGTGAGGGGTTCGCTTTGGAGGCTAATGGATGAAATCCTTGTGCGCCGCGTTCCTCTGTTCCCTGCTCAGCCTGCCGCTGGTGGCGGCGGAGCATGGCAAATCGCCTAAAATCCCCAAACCCGTCGCCATCAAAACGCATGCGACGGTAACGATTCACGGCAAGAAGCTGGCCTATACCGCCACCGCCGGCCGTTTGCTCTTGTACAACCCCAAGCACCAGCCCACCGCCAGCGTCTTCTACATCGCCTACACACTCGACGGCGCCAACCCCAGCACCCGCCCCGTCACCTTTGCCTATAATGGCGGTCCCGGTGGCGCTTCGGCGCTGGTGGATATCGGCGGCTTCGGCCCCCGCCGCATCCTGTGGCCCAAGCCCGGCAGCACCGCCGGCGAACAGCCGCCATATCAGCTGGTCAATAACGGCGACAGCCTTCTGAACGCCACCGACCTCGTCTTCATTGACGCCGTCGGCACCGGCTACAGCCGCATCGTCGGCCAGGGCAAACCCAGCATGTTCTATGGCCTCGCCGCCGATGGCCAGGCCTTTGCCCAGTTCATCCAGCGCTATGTGGAGCACAACGGCCGCTGGAACTCGCCCAAGTTCCTGCTCGGCGAAAGCTACGGAACCACCCGCAACGCGGTTGTCGCCGATGACCTGGTGCGGCAAGGGGTGTATTTAAACGGCGTCATCATGTGCTCGACCGTGCTCGATTTTCCCACCATCGAGTTCACGCCGGGCAATGACATGCCCTATGACTTCTATCTGCCCTCGTACGCCGCCGTGGCCTGGTATCACCACCGGCTGCATCCCCAGCCGGCTAGCCTACCGGCATTCGTGCAGCAGGCCGAAGCCTTCGCCGCCGGGCCCTATGCCGCGGCTCTCTATCAGGGCTCGTCGTTGCCCGCGGCGCAAAAGCAAGCCATCGCCGCCCAACTCAGCCACTTCACCGGTATTCCCCAGGCGCTTTGGCTCAAGGCCAACCTGCGCATGAATCTGTCGCTCTTCATGCGCCGCCTCATGGGATCCAACGAAGCCATGACCGGGCGCTACGACGGCCGCTTCATTACTCCCGAACTCCAGCCGCTCATGCCCTTCTCCGGCGGCGCGGGCGCCACCACCACCGCCATTTGGGGCGCGCTCACCGCCACCTTCGACCAATACGTCCGCCAGGACCTGCATTACGTCAGCCACCGCATCTACCAGCAGCTGAGCTTCGCCGTGAACCGGCAGTGGAAATGGAAGGCCGGCGGCGACCTCCGCGCCCAAAACGTCGCCCCCGCGCTGGCCCGGGCCATGAACAACGACCCCGATATGCAGGTCATGTTCAACAACGGCTACTTCGACATGGCCACGCCGTTCTTCGCCACTCACTACACCATTACCCACATGGGCCTGCCGGCGAAGTTGCGGGCCCACATTCACTTCTACTTCTATCACTCCGGCCACATGCTCTACCTCAATCCCAACGCCTTGGCCCACGTGCAGCGCAACGTGGATGCCTTCATTGCCATGGCGGACAACGGGCGGTAGCGCCATCCTATTGCTTGGCGCGGGCCCCAGCGCGGCTGCCCACCCCAACGCGCACCGCTGCGCGTTGGGGGCCCCGGGTCCGCCGCCCCTTCCGCGAACCATCCGCGCCGACGCGGCGAGGCCCGTGCCCCCTTCCCAGCCGCCGCGCCCCACCACCCCAGCAACGGTTCATTCCGTGCCCAGCGTGGTGCGCCTGGCTTTCCCCCTGGGCAAACGGCGCGGCCCCCGCGACGCGCAGCAACGTGAAGCGCCAATGAAAGCCGAGCCGGCCGGCTGTCTCCATTCACCAGGGCACGCCTGCATCCCTGCTTCCGCCGTTGCTTGCGCTTGGCTTTTTGCCTAGTTTTGAGGCCAGGAGGCCCGGGAGGGAAATGCAAGCAGCAAGCCCAAGGAGGAAACCATGGTGGACAAGGATCAAGTCAAAGGTACGGGCAAACAGCTAAAGGGTAAAGCCCGCCGCAAGGTCGCCGAATGGCGCGGCGACACCGGCCAACAAGTGGAAGGCGCCGCCGAGGAACTCGCCGGTACGGTGCAAAAAAAGTACGGCGACGCCAAGCAGGAAATCAAACGCCAGGGCCGCAAGCGCGCCGCCTGATCACATTCCCCTCATTCGTGGGGATTGGAAGTTAGAGCCGCCGGCGATAGCGTCAAAGCATTGGCGGCGTGGTCGAACCGGGGCTGCGGCCTTTGCAACTTTGGTTTGGCGCCGCCGCCTGCCGCCAATGCCATGGCGCGCATCCGAGTTGGGCAAAGGAGCACCCCCCATCATGCCGGTTCAAGCCCCCGATTTTGTTTCCGTGGACCGTCTGGAATCCGAAATTCAGCGCCGCCTGGCCGCCGAACGGGAACGCCTCAACGCCGCCACCGGGCTCGCCGCGCGCGAGCACTTTCATCGCCCCGTCGAGCGGCCCTTCGTGGGCGAGGAACGCAAGCGGGTCACCATTCTATTCGGCGGCCTCACATGGAAACATGAGGCCCTGATCCAGGCTGCGTTCCAAGGCAACGGCTACAACTGCGTGGTCATTCCCACGCCCAACGTCGCCGCCTTCCAACTGGGCAAGGAGTTCGGCAACACCGGCCAGTGCAATCCCACCTATTTCACCGTCGGCAATCTCATCCAGTACCTCCAGGGCCTGGAAAAACAAGGCATGAGCCGCCAGGAGATCATTGACCGGCACGTATTCTTCACCGCCGGTTCTTGCGGCCCCTGCCGCTTCGGCATGTATGAGGCGGAGTACCGCTTTGCCCTCGACAACGCCGGGTTCAACGGCTTCCGCGTGCTGTTGTTCCAGCAGCAGGACGGCATCAAGGCCGCCTCCGGAGAACCCGGCCTGAAGTTCACCGTCAACTTCGGCATGAGCATGCTGAACGCCTTGCTG
>JAKAUF010000425.1 GCA_021827785.1 Acidobacteriota bacterium
GTCTGGGTTGGCAGCGCGCAATATCTGCAAGAACAGGGCATCTCCGCCGACGCCCTCGCCGGTACGGCGCTTCCGGCCGGCGGCGCCGGCCGCACGCTGATCTTCGCCGCCGCCGCCGGCCGGCTGCTCGGCGTGCTGGCCGCCGCCGACCCCATCAAGCCCACGTCGCCGGCGGCGGTGGCCGCCTTGCGCCGCGCCGGCCTGCGCGTGGCCATGGTCACCGGCGACAGCGAGGCCGCCGCGCGCGCCGTGGCCCAAGCCGCCGGCATCGAGGAGGTGCACGCGGGCGTGCTGCCGGGCGGCAAAGCGGAGGTGGTCCAGCGGCTGCAACGCGAGGGCCAGGTGGTGGCCATGGTCGGCGACGGCCTCAATGACGCTCCCGCCTTGGCCCAAGCCGATATCGGCGTAGCCATCGGCGCCGGCGCCGATGTCGCCATCGAAGCCAGCGACATCACCTTGGTCGGCGGCGATCTCGCCGCCGTCGCCACGGCCATCGCCCTGTCCCGCCGCACCATGCGCCTGATCCGCCAAAACTTGTTTTGGGCGTTCATTTACAACGTGGTCGGCATCCCCCTCGCCGCCGGCCTGTTCTATCCCCTTTTCGGCGTTTTGCTTTCGCCGGTGTTCGCCAGCGCGGCCATGGCCTTCAGCTCGGTCAGCGTCGTCTCCAACAGTCTGCGGCTGCGCCGCTTCCGGCCTCCGGCGCGGGTGGCGGCATGAAGCGCCCAGCCGCGCGCCCCGCCGCGCCCCGTCGCGCCGACGCCCTGCCCGCCGCCACGCAGCGCGCCATCCTCACGCGCCTGCGCCGGGCTGAGGGCCAAATCCGCGGCCTCCAGCGCATGGTGGAAGAGGAGCGCTACTGCCCGGATGTGTTGCTGCAAATCTCCGCCGCGCATGAATCCTTGCGCGCCGTCGCCCGCCTGCTGATGCGCAATCACCTGGAGCACTGCGCCACCAACGCCATCCGCTCCGGCGATCCCGCCCGCGCCCAGGCCACCTACGCCGAACTGACCGATCTCATTTACAAGCACGCCCGGTAGGGTCACAGTCCCAATCTGCAATAATGGAGGCTGCTCATGTCCTGCCCTTACTTTCTCCCCACCGAGGAGTTCACGGACTGGTCCTGGCACAACCGCCCGCGCCTGCCCTTGGGCGAGCCCTGGCGCGGCGTGTGCACCGCGCCCGGTCATGACGGTGAACGGCCCACCGATGACGAAATCAAGGAGCTGTGCAGCTTTGGCTACGCCAAGCGGTGCCCGCGCCTGCCGGCCCGCCGCGTCGCCGACAAAGTCGCCTTCAGCCTGGCCCGCGATAAAGAGGGCATCATTCTGATCTACTACGTGCTGGAGGTGGACCACACCCCGGGCGAGCATGGCGCCATCCATTACGACGCCGCCCAGGGCCGGTGGCTGAAGCCCCACCCCGACCGCTGCGTGCAGCGCCAGGCGGAGTGTTACCTCCAGTCGTATCTGCGCCGCAAGGACGTCCCGGTCCGCCCCGGCCATCCCTCCTCCTAAACCGCGCCCATGGACGCCAGCGACGCCATCAAACCCGTGCGCGCCTCGCAGTCGGAGATGACTGAGGTGGTGCTGCCCAACGACGCCAATCCGCTCGGCAACATCTTGGGCGGCAAGGTGATGCACCTAATGGACATCTGCGGCGCCATCGCCGCCCACCGCCACTCCAGCAGTTACGTGGTCACCGCCTCGTTCGATTACGTGGAGTTCTTGAGTCCGGTGCGCGTGGGAGACCTGGTGGTGCTCAAATCCAGCGTCAATCGCGTATTCCGCACCTCGCTCGAGGTCGGCGTGAAGGTGTTTTCGGAGAATATCCTCACCGGCGCGCGCCGCCACACCAGTTCCGCCTACATCACCTTCGTGGCGCTGGATGAATATGGCCGCCGCAAGGAGATCCCCGCCGTGCAGCCGGAAACCGAGGAGGAGCACCGCCGCTTCCGCGAGGCCGGCGCGCGCCGCGAGCACCGCCTGTTCCAGCGCCAGCGCAAGCACGGCTCGCCAGTCTAACCCGCCGGCGGGCGGCTCTCTCGCCGCTCCCCGCCCCTACCTGCCGCAACCACGCCCGCAAAACCGGGGTGTATACTCTAGCCGCCGCTCACGCCCGAGTGACGGATGACACACTATGAGGCTTCTCCGCCTGCTCTCCCCTAGCCGGCTGGCTGTCGGCTTTCTCGCATTGGCCGCGCTGCCCCTGGCCGCCGTTCCGCCGCTGCCGCTGAATTCGAAGGCGGTCAACGCCCGCGCCGAGGCGCTGCTGCACAAGCTCAACGCGGCGGAAAAGATCTATTTGCTCTCCGGCTACGATTCCATGTTCACTCACTCGGTCCCGTCGCACGACATCCCGTCGCTGAAGATGAGCGACGCCTCCGTGGGCGTGCGCGTGTGGGGACCTTCGACCGCCTATCCCGCCTCCGAAGCGCTGGCCGCCACCTGGAATCCGGCGCTGGCTTACCGCGAGGGCCGTTCCCTGGGCCGCGACGCTCGGGCCCGGGGCGTCAATTTCGTGCTCGGGCCCGGCATGGACATCGTCCGCGAGCCGCAAAACGGCCGCAACTTCGAGTACGTCGGCGAGGACCCGGAGCTGGCTAGCCGCATCGTCGTGGGCTGGATTCGCGGCCTGCAAGACGAGGGCGTGGCCGCCGTCGCCAAGCATTACGCCGGCAACGAACAGGAGACGCAGCGTGGCACCATCAACAGCGTCATCTCGCGCCGCGCGCTGGAGGAGATTTATCTTGCCCCCTTCCGCGCCGCCGTGGAAGCAGGCCGCGTGATGGCCATCATGGCCGCGTACAACAAAGTGAACGGGAACTATTCCTCGGCCAATCCCTACCTGCTGACCACCATGCTGCGGCGGCAATGGCACTTCAAGGGCGTGGTGATGTCCGACTGGGGCGGAACCCATTCCACCCTGCCCTCCCTGCTCGCCGGGCTGGACCTGGAGATGCCCAGCGACCAGTACTACAACGCCCGGCAGATTTTCCCGCTGCTGGCCAGCGGCCAGCTCACCATGGCCAACATCAACCGCCATGTGCTGCGCCTGCTGCGGGTCATGGTGGCCATGCGCTTCCTCGACCGCCCGCAGAAAATCGCCTCCATTCCGCTGAACGATCCCACCAGCGCCGCGACGGCGGAGAAGGTGGAAAGCGAAGCCGTGGTGCTGCTGAAGAACCGAGGCGCCATCCTGCCGCTGCGCCGCGCCGGCCTGCGCTCGATCGTCGTGGTCGGGCCGGACGCCACGCCGGCGATCACCGGCGGTGGCGGCAGCTCCTACACCACGCCCATCATTCACCCCGTCAGCCTGCTGGCGGCGGTGCGACGCGCCGCCGGCCCCGGCGTCCAGGTCAATTACCTTCCCTATCCCCTACCGCTCGGTTTGCCCCACATGTTTCCGCCGACCCGGTTGACGGGCTTGGGCCCGTTGCCGCCGCTGCCCGCGGCGCAACAGGCGGAGATCCGCCAGGCCGGCGTCGTCATCGCCGCCATGGGGCCGCGGGAGAGCGAAGGCGTGGACCGGCCCTTCCGCATGCCGGCGCACCAAGACCAATACCTGCGCCGGATCGCCGCGCTGAATCCACGCACGATCGTGGTCATCTATGCCGGCGGCGGCGTGGCCATGACGCCGTGGATCCACCAGGTGGCGGGCCTGCTCTACGCCTGGTATCCCGGGGAAAACGGCAACACCGCCGTCGCCAAGGTCCTTTTCGGCGGGCTGGATCCCAGCGGCCACCTGCCCATCAGCATCGGCAAGCATTGGCGGGACGACGCCGCCTACGGGCATTATCCCGGACATGACGGCGCGGTGCATTTCGCCGAAGGAATCTACGTCGGCTATCGCTGGTTCGATTCCAAGCACATCGCCCCGCGGTTTCCCTTCGGCTTCGGTCTTTCCTACACCCACTTCGCCCTCAGCGGCTTGCGAATTTCCACGCAGGGCCATGGCCGCGACCGCCGGGTGACCGCAAGCGTCGCGGTCCGCAACACGGGCCGGCGCGCCGGGGCCGAGGTGGTCCAGCTCTACGTCCGGCCCGCGCCCGCGCCCGTACCCCGCACGTTCCAGCAGTTGCGCGGCTTCGCCCGCGTCGAACTGGCCCCGGGCCAATCGCGGCGCGTGACCATGCACCTCGGTTGGAAGGATTTCGCCTATTACGATACTCCGGGCCACGCCTGGCGCGTCCCCGCCGGCGCCTATCAGCTCGCCGTCGGCGACTCCAGCCGCCATATCCTGCAAACCGGCACGGTGCAATGGACCGCCGTCGAGCGGGTTCAAACGGGCATGCGAGCCGCCGCCGCGCAGCCGCCAGCGAACGTCGCCGGCGATTGGAAGATCGTCACCCGCATCATGGGGGCGACCTATCCCGCCACCTGCTTGTTCCAGCAAACGGGCGCCGCCCTGGCCGGGCATTGCAGCTCGTCTCGCGGCGAGCAAGCGATTCACGGCCATGTCCACGGCGCTGTCGTGGCTTGGAGCATGAAGGTGGCGCAAGGCGGGATGAAGCTGACCACCGCCTATTCCGGCCGGCTGTCCGGCCCCGGCCACCGGCATTTCCACGGCGCCATGATCGTCATGCCCATGGGCATCTCGGGCAAATTCACCGCCGCGCGGCAGTAACCGTCGCGCCCCCTAGGGCGGCGACCACGCCTCGTCCGGCGGCGCGGGCCGGAATGTTCCGTGCCGAACCCAATTCACGTTGGGCGCAGTCGGCGCTGCGGCACGCCGCACAGCGGAGCCGGGCTAGCCCGGGCCGCGGCAGCCGCCGCGCCGTCCCGGCGCCCGCCGTTCCGAGCCGCACTATCCTAAGCAGATGGCGGAACACATCGGCATTTTTTCCAAGCCCGGCAACGCCGTGGTGGCGGAGGTGGCGCCGGAATTGATCCGCTGGCTGCGGCGGCGCAATTACACCGTGGAAATGGACACCTCTACCGCCGTTGCCGCCGGCCTCGGTGGCGCGCGCGAGGACTGGACCGGGACGCCCCCCAAACTGGCCATCGTCCTGGGCGGCGATGGCACGCTGCTGCGCGTGGCTCGCCTGCTGGGCGCGACGCCGGAAGGCGCGGAGACGCCGCTGCTCGGCGTCAACTTGGGCACCCTAGGCTTCCTGACGGAAATCCCCGCCACGCATCTCTACCCCAGCCTTGAAGCCATTCTGGCGGGCGAATATCGCGAAGACCGCCGCCACCGGCTGGCCGCCGCCGTCTGGCGCGGCAGCGAGTGCTTGCTGCGCGGCGACGCCTGGAATGAAGCCGTCATCGGCAAGGGCGCGCTGGCCCGCATCGTCCATTTCGATCTGCATATTGATGGCGAGGCGGTCTCCGCGTATCGCGCCGACGGCCTGATCATCTCGACCGCCACCGGCTCCACCGCGTACTCCCTCAGCGCCGGCGGGCCGGTGCTGGATCCGCGCGTCAAGGCCCTGGTCATCACTCCCATCTGCCCGCACACGCTGACCAACCGCCCTTTGATTGTCCGCGACACCTCCCGAGTGGAAGTCCTGCTGCGCGCCCCCGCCGGCGCCACCTACCTGACGCTCGATGGCCAGGAAGGCTTGGAATTGGCCGCCGGCGACCGCGTCACCTGCGAGCAAAGCGCGCATTGCGTGAACCTGGTCCGCCTGCCCGAGTATTCCTTTTTCGACGTGCTCAAAAACAAGCTCAAGTGGGGCTAGCCGGAGCGGGCCGGCGTGGACGGCGTGGACATGGATCCGCTCTGGCCGCCCGCCCCGCCAGCGAACAACCATCTTTTTCGCCGCCCCGGCCATCCCACGGCCAAGGACCGCTCCCGGTCCTTCGGAGGCATTTTATGACGCATGCAGTGCGGGGATCGCATCTAGCGCTGGCGGCGGTGCTGGCGGCGGCCATCAGCGGCTTGCCGCTGTTCGCCCACGGCCAGAACGCGGCGAGCGGCCCCGGTTCCCAGTCCTCGGCCGCCGCCAATCCGGCCTCGGCCGCCAACCCCAACCAGCGCGCCGTCACGCTAATGAACACCATCAATGAGGATGAAATTCACGCCGCCTCCATGATGGAAAGCAAGGCGCAGAACGCCAAAGTGCGGGACTTCGCCAAGATGCTCAAGGACAACCACAAGAGTTCCCAGGGCAAATTGCGCGGCATCGCCGCCGACAATCGCCTCACCCTGGCCATGGATCCATCCATGCACCGGAAGGCGCAGCACATGGCTAGCCGGCTGGAAAAGATGTCGGCCTATAAAGCCGAAACTGCCTACGTGCACCAGGAAGCCAAGGAGCATGCCCGCGCCATTCATATGATCCGGCGCTTGGAATCCAAAATCACGGTCCCCAGCCTGCGCAAGTACATCACGGACAAATACATTCCGATGCTGGAAAAGCACGAGCGCCATGCCCGGACGGTGATCGCGGAAATGGGCGGCCCGGCGGCCGGTGAGCCCGCCAGCAAGGCTCAGCCGCCGCATCAGGTGCTGAACGAGCCGCGGTATGAGCACCGGCCTTACGACCTGGCAGCAATGGCGTGGCAGAACGGCGGGCAGAACGCCGGGCAAACCAGCGGCCAAAACGGCACGCAGAACAATGCCGCCCAGCAGCAGCAAGGCAAGCCTGCGACGCCGCCGCCCGCTAACGCGCAGCCAGCGCCCGCGGGCCAAAAGCCCGCCAGCGGCCAGCCCCCCGCCGCGGCCGCCACGCCTAGCCGCAAGGCCGGCATGCCGGCCACCGGCAGCCCCTTGGGCCTGCTGGTGCTGGCCGGAGCGGGCCTGACCGGCCTGGGTCTCGGCGCCAAACGGTGGCGGCGCAGCAAGGCGTAGGCCAGCTTCCGCCAGCGCGCCACTCCGGTCCTCCGGGCGGGCCCGATTCGGCCCGCCCGGTTTTCTGCTCCCGGGTTCCGATTCCCATGCGTCACCGACTCGTCTCCACGGGCTTGCTGGGCGGTTTCGCCTTGGCCCTGATGGGGGCCGTTCCGCGGCCCCCGTTGCCCGCCGACACCGCCGTCCTGAGCGCGTGGGCGACTTTTGCGCAAGGGCAGTGGCAA
>JAKAUF010000194.1 GCA_021827785.1 Acidobacteriota bacterium
CAGTCCCTTGTGAATCGGCTCCATGCGCGAACCGGAATGGGTGGTCTCCGGCTGGATGACCTGGAAGTCGGCGCGCTTCACCGGGGAGAATGTCTGCGTGCTCATCGTGTCCTCCAAACTTTTAAGTTCGAATGCCGCTCCGGCCGCGCGGTCATGGCTCCGGCGGTTAGGCAGTACTCAGCGCCACAACTTTCGCGCCTGGTTCAGGTTAGAGGGCCGCAGCCGCGGTCCCAAGAAGACAGCGCTGAATGGCGAAAATTACCCCTTCAGCGGCCCGGATCGCGGCTTGAATGGCGGCCCGGCCGCCGACCCTCCTGCCGTCGCCAAGTGCTTGCAGGGCAAGGAGAACGGCGCTTACCGAGGCGGCGAGGGGCGTACAATGGCAGGGGATGGTGACAGCGCGGCGACGGGCCCCTTCGCGGCCGATCTGGCTGGCCACGACGGCTCCGGGCCGCAGCCATATTTGGGCCGTGGGCTTGGCGGGGTTTTGTTCGTTTTTAGACGTTTATGTCACCCAGCCGATCCTACCCCACCTGGCGAAGATCTTCTTCGCCTCGCCCGCGGCTGCCGGCCTCACCATCAGCGCCGTCACTCTCGCCATGGCGATTTCCGCGCCTCTGATTGGCGTGCTGGCGGATCGCATCGGGCGCAAGCGGCTGATCGTCACCGCTCTTTTGCTGCTAACCGCTCCGACCTGGCTGGCGGCCGGCGCACCCAATCTAGCGGCGCTTGTGCACTGGCGATTCGTGCAAGGGCTGCTGGTGCCGGGGGCCTTCGTGGTCACGATCGCCTATGTCGCCGAAGAGTGGTCGGACGGCCACACCGCCGCTTTCGCGATGGGCATCTACGTAGCCGGAACGGTACTCGGCGGGGTCAGCGGACGGGTGATCGCCGCCATGGTGACCGATGTGGCGGGTTGGCGAGCGGCGTTCTCGGTGCTGGCGGGCCTGACCCTTCTGTGCGCGGTTGCGGTGTGGCGCATGTTGCCGCCGGCGCAGCGCTTTCTACGCCAGGACGACCTTGGCGCGGCGGCGCGCGCGGCTGCGGGGCATGCGGTCAACCCTCGCCTGGTGGCGACGTTTGCGATTGGCTTCAATCTGCTTTTCATGCTGGTCGCGATGTTCAGTTACGTCAGCTTCCATCTGGCGGCGGCGCCGTTCGGCCTCGGCGCAACCGCGCTCGGCCTGGTCTATTTGGCCTATCTTCCCAGCCTCGCCGTGATTCCCAGCGCCGGCGCCTGGATCGGGCGCATCGGCCATCGCCGGGCGCTGCGCCTGGCCTTGCTCGCGGTGGCGGGAGGGGCAGCGCTGACCCTGCTTGCCGATCTGCCCGCCGTGATGGCGGGGTTGGCGATCGGTTCCGGGGGTTTGTTCATCGCCCAGACCGCCGCTACCAGCTACTTGGGTGTTGAGGCGGTGACGGCCCGCTCCTCGGCCGCGGGGTTATACGCCTCCCTGTATTACGTCGGTGGCAGTCTCGGCGGGGTACTACCCGGACTGCTCTGGCGGCGCTTTCACTGGACCGGGTGCATTGTGCTCGTGTTGCTCGCCGACGCCATCGCTTTAGCGCTCGGGACCCGCTGGTGGCGGGAGTTGCCGGCGGCGGCAACACGGCCCAGTGGCGTGGGCTGGATCCTCGGTCGCGGCTGAGGCGCGGGCCCACGCCGCTGGCGCCCTGGGCCGGCGCACCCGGGCGCCAACGGCGGCGGCGCCGGGTTCAACGCTCTGATAGATAAACACCCGAGAATATGACGCACCCGCCAACCAACAGGCTGGTGGTCAGGGGTTCGGCCAACAGGTACACGGCGGCAACGCTGGCCACCACCGGCTGAAGGTACTGCAACACCGCGACCTGGGTCGCGCTCAGCCGCTTCATCACGTCATAGAAGATAAAATAGGCGGCCAGCGATCCGGCCAACCCCATGTAGGCCACGCTGCCCCAACCCGCGGGCGTGACCGCCTGCCATTGCGTGCGCCAGAGCGCCGGCAGCACCAGCGGGAGCATCCAGAGCACGCCAAATTGATAGGTGTAAAAGGTAAAGCTGAACGTATCAAAACGCGCCACGCTGTCTTTACCGGCAACGGTGTAATAGGCAAACGCGGCGGCGGAGGCCAACTCAATGGCGTCCCCGAGCGGGGTGGCTCCCGCCGTCGCACCGCGCCACACGACGATCAGGGTGCCGCCCAGGGCGACGGCCATACCCACCATTTGCGACCAGCCGGGCCGTTCTTGGCCCCACGCCGCGGCCAACGCCAATACCAGTACGGGCGTCATGGCGAACATCAGAGCGGCGTGGGCCACCGTGGTGAAATCCAGCCCCCAAACGAAAAAAAACTGATTCAGGGTGATGCCCGTCAGCCCCAAGAGGGCGAGAGACCCGATTTCCTGACGGCGCAGACGGCGCGGGCGGAGGCGCGGATGCAGCGCGAGCAGGTCCAACACCACGGCCGCGATCAGCACACGCAGGCCCGCGGCAACCAGGGCGGGCGAGCGCGTGGCCGGCGCCAGGCCGCGGATGGCCCATTTGCCAAAGATGTAGTTGAAGCTCCAGGCGAGCACCAACGCCGCCAGCCAGGCCGGCAGGCGCCAGCCGCGATGGCGGGCCGCAATGGGCAATGGCGGGGCTGACGCCTGGTCCCGCATGGCGGTGCTCAGCGCAGCGTCTCTTCCCAAGCGGTCAAACGGCGAATGAGGTCCAACCGCGGCGTGAAGCCGGCGCCCGGCAGCTCAGGCGCCATGATCGTTCCCCGCGGCGTAACCGTCACCTCGGGATCAATGATGTCTTCATGCCAGTAACGGCGGCTGGCGGTCACGTCGCCGGGCAGGGTGAAATTGGGCAGCGTGGAGAGCGCGATGTTGTGCGCGCGGCCAATGCCGCTTTCCAGCATGCCACCGCACCATACCGGAATGCCCGCGGCCTGCGCGGCATCATGCACCGCGCGCGCCGAGGAAAAACCGCCCACCCGCCCCAACTTCACGTTGATGATGCGGCAGGCGCCGAGCGCCGCCGCCTGCTCCACGTCGCGGGCATGATGAATGGATTCGTCCAGGCAAAGCGGTGTTCGCAGCTGGCGCTGAAGCTGCGCATGGAAGTAAATATCGTCGTGCCATAACGGCTGCTCCAGCATCATCAAGCCGAAGTCATCGAAGCGGGCCAGGTGCTGGGCATCGGCGAGCGTATAGGCCGAATTCGCATCGCCCATCAATTGGATCTCCGGCCAGCGTTGGCGGATGGCGCCGAGCGGTTCCAGATCCCAACCCGGCTTGATCTTGACCTTGATCCGCTGGTAGCCCGCCGCCAATTCCTTCTCCACCGCCGCCAGCTGCGCGTCGAGGTTGGGCTTGATGCCGATGGAAACACCGCATGGAATCTCCTGGCGCGTACCGCCGAGCCAGCGCCATAGCGGCTGGCCCGCCTGCCGCGCGGCCAGTTCCCAGGCCGCGTTTTCCACCGCCGCCCGGGCCATCGCGTGGCCGCGGATCAGCCGCATCATCGGCGCCAACTCACGCGGATGGGAGAAGTCGCGGTGCAGCACCATCGGAGCAATGACGTTGCTCAAGACCGCGCGCGCGGTATCCGGCGTTTCGGCGCTATAAAATGGCAGTTCGCCGCAGGTGACTTCGCCCCACCCGCTGGCGCCATCGGCATGAACCTCCACCAGCAAGACGCGGCGATTCACCGTTTTGCCGAAACTGGTCTCGAAGGGCGTGACCAGCGGCATGCGCAGTTCGCGCAACGTGAGGGCCTCGATCTTCATTTCCCGTGAGCTCCTTGATCGCCTTCATGGCGAGGCGGACCGTAGTTCAACGGCTCATTCCAGCGTCCCAGGCAAAACACGCCGCCGCCATCCGCCTGGCGTTCATAACGCAGCACCGCCAACCCGGCGGCAAAAGCGGCGGTCAGCTGCGCCCGGATCTCCGCTTGCACGGCGGCGCCGCGGGGGTCGCCCGCAGACCTCCAGGCGCTAATCCGCGCGGGCACCACCACCCGCTGTTCGATCTCCTGCCCGTCCAATGCCCCCACCTCCAAAACGCGCCGCACGCGAGCCGAGGCGAACCACCACTCCGCCACCAAGCGGTCCGTGGGCAGACCGGCATGCAACACGCTGGACGTGATCCCATACTGATTGGGCACATAGCGCCGGGCGATGGCGCCTAACCGCTCGACGTTAAAGTAGGCGTTTTTGATTTCCAGCGGATCGAAGGTCCATTCCATCAAGGCGAAGCCCCGCTCCAGCCCGTCCTCCCGTTGCCGCAATTTCAGCCTCCGGCCGAGGCCGTGGTCGCGGTATTCGGGCGCCACGGCGAGCATATGCGAGTGCAGGTACAGATGCCCCGCGCGCTCACCCGGCAAAGCCAAGCAATACGCCGCCAGCCGCTCGCCATCGAATGCGCCAAACACCTGGCCGCCGATTTTGCGCGCGACGACGAACATGCGCACCGGCACCAAATCCGACTCATCAAAGCCCCAAACGCGGCGTTGCAGGTCCACGCAGGCTTGAAACTCCTGCGGCGTCCGCAGATCACGGATCGGCAATCGGCCCGCCACGGCGCTCGGCGCCACGGGCGCCGCCGAAAGATCTCCCATTGCGTTCTGCACGGTTCGGCCGGCCGGCCTCGCTTCTTCGCGCTTGACCGCTTCCCAATGCGCATCCAATTCCTCGGGGCTGGCATCGGCCAGCGCGCTTCCCTGCCGGCGCAAACGGTCTTCCACCGCGATGAAGCGCCGGCGGAACTTGCGCGTAGCGGCTTGTAGTGCCGCTTCCGGCTCGATACCCAACTGCCGCGCCACGTTGACGGCGGTAAACAACAGGTCGCCGACCTCGTCCCGCCATTCCTCCCGCCCCGCCGCCAGCGCTTGCCGCAGTTCCGCGATCTCCTCATTGAGCTTGTTCAATACCCCCGCCGCATCCGGCCACGAAAAGCCGGCCCGGGCGGCACGAGCGCTCATCTGGTACGCCGCGGGCAACGGGGGCAAGCCGCGCGGCGGAGCGCCCAGCGCCGACTCGGGCGCCTCGCCGCCGTTGGCGGCGCCGCGCTCCTGGCGCTTGATCTGGTCCCAGCGCGCCACCACCTCCTCGGCGCTGGTCAGCGCCCCGGCTTCGGGCCCGAACACATGCGGATGGCGGCGAATGAGTTTGGCCTCCAGGCTGGCCATCACCGCGCCGATGTTGAAAGTGCCGATCTCCTCGCCCATCTGGGCGTAAAACACGATTTGCAGGAGCAGATCGCCGAGTTCGTCCGTTAACTCCGGCCAATCGCGGTCGGCAATGGCTTGCAAGACTTCGTAGGTTTCCTCGACCGTGTACGCGGTAATCGAATCGAACGTCTGGCGGCGGTCCCAAGGGCAGCCGCCGGGGGCGCGCAGACGGGCCATGATCGCCACCAATCGCTCAAATTGGGATCCGATTTCCGACATAGGACGGAATCTCTACTTTACCCGAGCGCTTCGCGCCCATGGAGCACGCCCAGTCCGGTGATGATGCGAAATCGCGAGGACGCCGCGGGGGAACGGCGGTTGCACGCGCGGCGGCACTCCGTTGTTCCCGCATGGCTCGATGGCACTCGATGGCGCCGGCGCCCGCCGGATTCCACCGGTTCGCGCGTGCAACCAGCCTGGTTCACTCACCCGAGCTGCACCAGGCTACGGGAACAACACAACCGCGTTGCGCACTTCACTCTTGCCGCCGCGCCAAAGCGCGTACTGCAACGGAAACTGCGGGTTCATGCATGCAGCGCCGATCCTGCCATGTGGATCCATCGCGATCACCGCCGAAGCGCTGGCGCGGTTCTTGGAGTCGGTACGGACCATCCAACGCAGCAACTCTTCGCAAGCCTCCTGGGGACTCATGCCGCGGGCCATGTAGTGCACGATGGTGACACTCGTGCAGTAATTGGTCATCAGGTCGCCGTTTCCCGTCGCGGTGGCGGCGCCGGCGTTGTCATCGGCATAAATGCCGCAGCCCACCAACGGCGAGTCCGCCACGCGCCCAGGAATCTTAAAGGCCATGCCCGAGGTGGAACAACCGCTGACCAAGTGCCCACGGCCGTCGGTGGCCAGCATGCCAATCGTGTCGTGATTTTCGGGCGTGACCCAAAACGTGTTGCGATTGGGGTTGGCGCGCCATTCCTGCCATTGCCGCAGGCTCTCCGGCGTCAGCAACTGTTGCGGTTGAAAGCCGAACTTCAGCGCCATCTGGAACGCACCCGCGCCGGCATAGGTCGTTTCGGTCGTGTGCTCCAGGGCCAAGCGCGCCACGGAAATGGGATTCTTGATCGAGTGCAGGCTGCAGATGGAGGCTGCGCGATGGCGCGTGCCGTCCATGATGCCGGCATCCAACTCCACCACCCCGTCGGCGTTGGGCAAGCCGCCGTAGCCCACCGAGGTGATCTTAGGATCGTCCTCGATGACGTTGATGCCCTTTTCCACCGCGTCCAGCATGTTGCCGCCGCGGGCAAACACCTCCGCGGCGCGCTCGTTGGCCGCGCGGGCAAATGCCCAGGTGGAAAAAAACACCGGGCCGCCGGCCACTGCTCCGCCGCCCTCCGCCACCGGAGCCGCGGCCGCTCGCGCCGTTTCGCCGGTCGCGGCCAACGCCGCCGCGCCCGCCACCGACTTCATGAAGTCTCTACGCGCCACCGAGTCCATGGCTCCTCCTGGTACTTTCAAGCTCGCAACATTGTATGTCGTTCACCCGGAAGTTCCAGGGCAAAGACGATCGTCGCGCGGCGAACCGCCCGAAAACCCGGAAGGCCGGGAACATTGCCTAGCCCCGCGCCAGCCGAGCCACCAGAGCGCCGCCCGCCCACAACAATAGATAGCCGAACAGCACGTTGGCGGCGAAGTTCACCGCGCCCAGCATTACCGCCCCGCGCCGGGCCAGTTGGAAGGTCTCGAACTCAAACGTGGAAAACGTAGTCAGCGCGCCGATGAAGCCCACCGCCACGACTAGGCGCGT
>JAKAUF010000164.1 GCA_021827785.1 Acidobacteriota bacterium
GACGGAGTTGGGTGCGGCTTGCAGCTGCTTGGACACCGACACCGCGTGCTGGGCAGCCTGGCGGCGTGAGAGCACCACGGCCCAGGCGCAGGCCTCGGGATCGTGTTCGGCTTGGGCAATGAGGTCGGCGGCGATGTAGGCGGGCGGCGAGCGGCGATCGGCGAGCCAAAGGATTTCCGTGGGGCCGGCGAGAAAATCAATCTCACAATCGGGCCAAACGATTTGCTTGGCCGCGGTTACGAAGCTATTGCCGGGGCCGACGATTTTCTCCACCGGCGCAATCGGCCCGGCTCCATAGGCTAAGGCGGCGATGGCCTGGGCTCCGCCCATGCGGTAGACCTCGGTTACACCGGCAAGCCAGGCCGCGCCCAAGACCGCGTCGCCGGGATCGGGACAGGCCACGGCGATGCGCGTGATCCCGGCGGCGCGCGCCGGCACGGCGGTCATCAGCAAGGTCGAAGGCAGGGGATGGCGACCGGCGGGCACGTAGCAGCCGACGCTCTCCAGCGGGCGGACGATTTGGCTGACGCGCACGCCGGGAGCGATCTCCCGCGTCCACTCCGGCGGTCGCTGCCATTCGGCCATCTGGCGGATGTGCTGATGCGCTTGGCGCAAAGCGGCTTGCAGATCCGCCGGCAGACGGCGCCAAGCGCGGGGCAGTTCCCCTGGGGGAACGCGCAAGGGCCGGGGCGAGGCGGCGCCGGCGGGGCATTCCAGGCGGCGGCGCCAGCCTTCCAGACCCGCGGCGCCGCGGCGGCGCACATCGGCGACGATGCGCTCCGCCACGGCGCGGGCGCGTTCGCCGTCGCGCCGCGCCCCGGCCCGCAGCGCGGCGACCGCCGATGGGGTGGCGGCCACAATGCGCAGCGGGGCGCTTTGCCCGCCACCACCGCGACCGGGGCGTCCGCTTGGGCCGCCGCGCGTTTTTGCGCTCACAGCACCACCTTATTCAACGGATACTCGACGATTCCTTGCGCTCCAGCCGCCTTCAGGCGGGGAATAATCTCCCGCACGCGGCGTTCCTCAATGACCGTATTCACGGCGATCCAATCCGGATCGCTGAGGGCGGAGATGGTGGGCCGCTTCAGGGCTTCCAGCACCGCCAAGACCGCATCCAATTCACTCTTCTTGACGTTCAACATCAGGGCCACGCGGCCGTGCGCGGCGATGGCGGCGTTGAGCAGCAGGGCGATGGTCTCGATCTTTTCCCGCTTGGCCGCGTCGGCCCAGGCGGCGCGATGGGCGATCAGCTGGGTGTGGGATTCCAGCACGGTGTCCACGATCCGCAACTGGTGGGCGCGCAGCGAGGCGCCGGTTTCCGTGACCTCCACGATGGCGTCGGCCAGCACCGGCGGCTTGACCTCGGTGGCGCCCCAGCTGAACTCGACGTTGGCGGTGACGCCGTGCTCCTGAAGGTAGCGGCGGGTGACGCCGACCAACTCCGTCGCCACGGTCTTGCCTTGCAGATCCTTCACCGAGCGGACGGGCGAATCCTCCGGAACCGCCAGCACCCAGCGCACCTGGGAGAAGCTTTGCTTGGCGTAGACCAGGCCGCAAACGGTGTGGACGTCGGCGTTGTTTTCCAGCACCCAGTCGCGCCCGGTCAGGCCGACGTCGAGAATGCCGTCCTGGACATAGCGGGCCATCTCCTGCGCGCGGATCAGCATGCACTCGATCCCGGGGTCGTCTATGGAAGGGAAGTAGGAGCGGGAGTGGACGTAGATGTGATAGCCGGCGCGGTCGAACAGCTGAATCGTCGCGTCTTGCAGGCTGCCTTTGGGAATGCCCAGCTTCAGTTTGCTCATCGTCCGTAGACCTCGGCGGGATCGAAGACGCGGCGGCCTTGGACTTCAAAGCCCTCGCCGCGCCATTCGCGGAAAAAGCAGCCGCGGTAGCCTTCATGGCAAACCGCCTGGCGGCCTTCGATCTCGGCTTCGACCAGGATCGCATCGCCGTCGCAGTCGGTGAAGACGCGAACCAAACGCAGGCGGTTCCCGCTGGTTTCGCCCTTCACCCACAGCTTTTGGCGCGAGCGGCTGTAGAAGGTGACAAACCCGGTTTCCAAGGTTCGCCGCCACGCCTCGCGGTTCATATAGCCCAGCATCAGCACGTCGCCTTGGCGGGCGTGCCGCACGATGGCGGGCAGGAGTTCCGATTTTTCAAATGCCAATTCCATGAAGCTTCTCCCGTGACCACTAAAACAAAACGCCCGCCGCGATGAGGCGGCGGGCGCGAAAACTGGGATGTCCCGTGCTCAGAGCAGCCCAGAGCCGCGCGCGCCGTGCGCGTGGGAATGATGGGCGTGGCGATGCGAGCACCGAGTCATTGAAAATTCAATATAGCATAGGCGGGTTGCCCCTGGGACACGCCCGCGCCGCCAGCGCTGCGGCTCGCCGGAGCCGCTGACTAGCGGGACGCCGCTGCCATTGCTGCAGCGTTCCTGCGCCAGTCCTTGTAGGTGCTGTCGCAGTAGGGATGCGCGATCTGGGCGTTTTCGGCGCTCGCCCTCCCGCCGAGCTTCTTATCGATCGTGTGGTCGACGTGGAGGGAGGCGCGGTGGACGCGGGCCCCGCATACCGCGCAGCGGACCGCGCTCTCGAGCGCCGCGGCGAGGAACGCAGCGGATTTCCTGGCCGTGGTGAAGTCGGGCTTGATGCCTTTCTCTGGGTCGACGACTGACAGGAGGAACTTCATGCCGTCCTTCTCGGCTAGCCATGGGAGGAGGTCGGGCTCCCTTAGGCCCCGCTCGGTGCCCTCCAGAAGGTACCTGAGGAGGTTGTGGACCGCGTTTAGGCTCCGGAGCCCGGAGCCGAATCTGCGCACGACCTCGTTTAGAAGCCGCTTCCGCCGGACCAATAGCTCCTCGAACTCCTGCCTGTGAAGGCAGAAGTCGTTGAGGCGACCCCCTGATGCTAGGTCGCCTACCAATTTGATCGCCGCCAGGAACGCGGCTGGTTGGTAAGCACCGGTCGCGCTGTAAAAGTACACCGCCGGATGCAGTCCCAGAGACTCGGGTCCGGTACCGGCGATCCTGCGGACCGCAGCGCGCACGCCCTTCAGGAACGCCACCGTCCCGGACCCGTCCGGGTCGGCGGCCATGGTTGGGGCGAGGATCTCCGCTCGTTTTCCCCTGGCCGGCCGCGGCCGCCCTAGGGCGCCCGCCCGTTCGGCCGCTGCCGCCGGCTGCTTGGGCTCCCTGCGGTTCACGAACTCGACGAGATCGAGGGCCAGCTTCATCGTCTCCGAGGAGTAGCTCCGTCCCGCGACGGGCAGGTCGAGCGTCTTGATCGGGGTCTCCAGCGGCGGGACGAAGAGGGTCTCGTAGACCGACCTCGAGAGGGACCTGATCTCCCCTTTGGTATCGGCGCTGAACGACTGCGGCGGGTGGCGGCCCGTGCCCGCGCTGATTAGCGAACGGGCAGCGATAGCGTTCGGGCAGCGGCGGTCGCGGATCATTCGGATCTCGAGGTCCCCGATCGGCGTCTGCTCGGTGTTAATCGTGTGGAAGGACCGTTCGGCGCGCGAGGCGTCGCCGCGGACCCATTGGACGGTTATGCCGCCGACCGCGAGGTTGCTGGAGTATGCCGATCTCTCGGGCGAAAGGCCGGCACCGTGTTTAACCTCGGCGTAGGAACCGACGGTTTGGGCGATGAGCCTCCTGGTATCTGCGGCTGCAGCCTTTTGCTCCGGCGGTAGGTCGCCGTCCCAGAACGGCAGCGAGATCCCCTGGTCCCCGTAGTCGTCGTGCACCCACGCGATTAGCGCGCTTAGGCGGTGTGCGCCATCGATGACGAACACGCCGCCGGTGCTGGACTGCCAGAAAATTAGCGCCGGGATGAGGTCGCCGGACAAAAAGCTCTTGACGAAGGCCGCGACCTTTTTGGGGGGCCACTGGGCCGTGGTCCTCTGGAAGTCGGGCTTCCTGAGCCACTTATACATGACGCTCCCGGGCTCGAGCTCCACGATCTTCAGCTTCCCGCCCTCCTCCAGCGGCCTCTCCTTCTGCGGGTCATCCACGGCGAAGTCCTCGCGCGGGATTAGCGCGTCCAAGTTCACCATGTGAGTGGGCATCCGTGGGGCTCCGGGCGCACCAAGTATACTCCTGGGCCGCAGCAATTCGGTGGGTGCCGGCGCCGGGCCGGATAGGTGCAACGGTCGCGCCGTAGGCGGCATCTCTGCCGAGGGCCGATGCCTGCCGCCGAATCGGACGTCTGCGCCTTATGCGGCCTGCCTGCCGCGGCAGGGCGGGAGCAAGCGATCGCCGGCGCGTGGCACACGTTCTGTTGCCCAGGCTGCGCGGAAGTGTACGCTCTGTTTGCCCGGCTGGGGGTAACCCCCGCGGCCGGCGCGGCAGCGCCGGACACCGACCGGGTGAGCCGTGCAGCGGAAACAGCACGCGGAGCCGGGCGAAGACTGACTTACCAAGTCGGGGGAATGTGGTGCGCCTCCTGCGCATGGGGCATTGCGCGCTACTTGCGCCAGTTGCCCGGCGTGCGCGCCGCAGCGGTGGATTATGCCAGCGGGCGTGCCGAAATCGAACTGGCGCCTGATTCTGGCGACGGGCAAGAGCGTGTCGCCGGCGCCATCCGGGCGCTCGGCTATCAGCCATTGCCTCCAGGCGCGGAGCTTCCCGCCGGCCCAGGAAGCGGCCTAGCGCTGCGAGCGGGGCTGGCGTTGTTTTTGGGCATGGGGGTGATGACGGTGAACTGGGCGCTGTACGCGCCGCAGTTGCACATCTCTACCTTGGACTCGGCCGGCGGTCGCAACCTGCTGAACGGCGCCGGCGCCGCCATCGCGGCAATCGCCGTCGCGATTTGCGGCTGGCCGATTCTGCGCTCCGGGGTGCGGGCCATGGCGCATCTGGCGCCGAATGCCGACAGCTTGTTCAGCCTGAGCGCACTGGGCGCGTATGGGCTGAGTTGCGCCGCTTGGGCCCAGGGAGGAGTGGGCTATTTTGACGTCGCGGCGATGCTGATGGCTTTTCTCCTGTTGGGGCGGTGGCTGCGGCATGCTGCCTACCTGCGGGCGCAACGCGAGCGCAACCGCTGGCGGCCGGGCAGGTTGGCGCCGGCTTGGCGTGTGGGGCCGGCGGGGGGCGCGGACGTGGAGCGCACGCCCGCGGAAGCTTTACGCAACGGCGACGTGGTCGCCCTGCGCCCCGGCGAGATGGTGCCGGCCGATGCACGGCTGAATGCCGGGTGGGTGGAACTGGAGGAAGCCAGCCTGACGGGGGAGAGCCGACCCGTGCGGCATACCGCCGGAGACTCGTTGCTTGCCGGCGCGCAGGTGCTGGCCGCCAATGGAGGAGAGGCGCATGCCACCGTGCTGCGGCCTTGCGCCGCCAGCATGCGCGGACAGATCGCCGCGCGGGTCGAGGCGGCTTTGGGCGCGCGGCGGGCAGCAGGGCGAACGGGTTTGGACCGAGCGGCGCAATATTTCGTTCCGGCTATTCTCGGGCTGGTGGTGCTGGCGTTCGCCGCGAACCTTTGGGCCGGCGCCGGGACCGGCGCCGCCGCTTGGCGCGCGGTCACGCTGCTCATCTTCGCCTGCCCCTGCACGCTCGGTCTGGCAGCGCCGGTATTGGAAACCCGTGCGGTCACGCAAGCGGGAGCACAAGGGCTTCTGGTCCAGGATCTTGGCGGCCTCGCGGCACTGAGCCGGTGCCGGACGGTGATGCTGGACAAGACCGGAACCGTAACCGCCGGGCGAATGGCGGTGACGGATTTCGTGCGTGCCGGAGCCGATTCAGCCGCCGTGTTGGCCATTGCGGCGGGCCTGGAGACGCCGGCGGGAGCCATCGCCGGCGCCGGAAACGCGTCCGAGGAACCCGCCGGTACGGACGCTGACGCCACGGCTGACGCTTGCCAAGCGGTCTTTGGCCATCCCATCGCCGCCGCGATCCGTGCATTGGCGCGGGCCCGCGGCGTCGCGCCTGCCTCGGTTTGCGCCGAGACGGTTGCCGGCCAGGGGCAGCGGGGCCGCTGGCAGGGCAAGGAATGGCGGCTGGGACGAGCCGCATTTGCCGTTGCCGGCAACTTTCCGGCGGCCATGGCGGCCGCAGCGGCGCAATGGGAAGCGGCGGGGAAAACCGTTGTGTGGCTGGGCGCGGAAGGTGCAGCACGCGCGGTTTTCGGGTTGATGGACGCGCCTCGCGCGGGTACGCGCGAGAGCATCGCCGCTTGGCGGCGGGCGGCGGTTTGGCTAATCAGCGGGGATGAGCCGGCGGTGGTGGCGGCCACGGCCAGGCAGCTCGGGATCCGCCATTGGCGGGGACGGGCGACGCCGGATGAGAAGGCTCGGTGGGTGGCGGAACGACCGGAGCAGGAACGGCCGGTGGCAGTGGTAGGGGATGGCTATAACGACGCCGGCGCCATGGCGGAGGCGATGGCGCGCGGCGGCGGCGCCATCGCCTGGGCGCGCGGCGCCGACCTGCCCTGCCGGGCGGCGGCGGTCACGATCCTACGTGGCGACTTCCTCGCCTGCGGCCGCGCGTTTGCTCTCAGCCGGGAACTCAACCAGCGCAAGCGCCGGGCGCTGATTTGGGCCTGCGGCTATAACGCCATTGGCTTGCCGCTAGCGGCGGTAGGCTTGGTGGGCCCGTTCGGCGCCGCGGCGGCGATGCTGCTTTCCAGCTTTACCAGCCTGGCATATGTTCTGCGTCCGTTCCGGGCGCTGCGCCCCCCCTGCGGAGACGCCGAGCCCCGCCGCATTGCATGCGACGCGGCGCGGCTCAGGAAGCGAAAACTCAACGGGGGTCCCGACGGTAAGCGGGCCGTAAGTGGCAATCCCACCCTCCGCGGAAACCGGCGACGGCTCGGTATTTGGCTGCCACGATCGTCGCCGTGGCGGCGGACCAGAACACGCGCCGGACAGTGCCGTTGCAGGGCCAGCGGCGATAGGGTTAGTTGCGCCGCGTCTCCAGCACCGCGACCCGCTCGCGGAGGGCAGCAAGATC
>JAKAUF010000324.1 GCA_021827785.1 Acidobacteriota bacterium
ATCTCTCCAGCCTGTCCCCATTCCCGCCACAATTCCTGCGCCAAAAACGGCGCAAACGGCGCCAGCATTTGCACCAACATGCGCAGCGCCGCCGCGAACGCCGCCGGCGAAACCCCGCCCGTTTCCAGTCCCGGCTCGCAGCCGTACAAGGCGTTGGTCAGTTCCATGCACAAGGCGATGGACGTATTGAAATGCCACCGCCCCTCGAAGTCCTCCGTCACCCGCGCCAGCACTTGATGCGCCTGCCGCAGCAAGGCCACGTCCCCCGGCGCCGTGCGCGGGCCGTCCGCCGCGCCGCCGCCGCGCACCAGCTCCGCCCGCCGCGTCGCCAGCCGGTATACGCGCCCCAGGAAGCGGTGAATCCCCTCCACGCCTTGGTCGTTCCAGTCGAAATCCTTTTCCGGCGGCGCCGCGAACAGCACGTACATTCGCGTTGCGTCGGCGCCGTATTTCTCGATCAGCGTCTCCGGGTCCACCACGTTGCCCTTGGACTTGGACATTTTCGCCCCGCCGCGCGTGATCATCCCCTGCGTGAACAGCCGCCGCACCGGTTCGCCGAACTTCACCAGCCCCAGGTCCCGCATGACCCGCGTGAAGAACCGCATGTAGATCAAGTGCAAAATGGCGTGCTCGATCCCGCCAATGTATTGATCCACCGGCAGCCATTGCGCCGCCACCGCCGGGCCGTACGGCGCCTGATCGTTGTGCGCGTCCAAATAGCGGTAGAAGTACCACGAGGAGTCCACGAACGTGTCCATCGTGTCCGTCTCCCGCCGCGCGGCCCCGCCGCATTCCGGGCAGGCCGTGTTCACGAACTCCGCGCTGCTCGCCAGCGGCGACTTCCCTTCCCCGGTCAACGCGATCGCCTCCGGCAGCAGCACCGGCAGGTCTTCCTCCTGCACCGGAACCACGCCGCATTGCTCGCAGTAGACAATCGGGATCGGCGTGCCCCAATACCGCTGCCGGGAGATTCCCCAGTCTTGCAGCCGGTAGGTCACCTTGGCGTTCCCAAAGCCCCGCCGCTCCGCCTCCGCCGTCATCCGGGCAATCGCCTCGCGATTCGCCAAACCGCTGAACCCGCCCGAGGCGATCAGCCAGCCATCGCCGCTAAACGCCTCCGCCAAATCCTCGGCGCGCGGCGCCGCGTGCGCCGTCTCCGGCGCCACGGGATCAATGACCTGCCGGAATGGAATCTGGTATTTGCGGCAGAACTCGAAGTCCCGCTGGTCGTGCGCCGGCACCGCCATTACCGCGCCGGTGCCATAGCCGGTCAGCACGAAATTGGCGGCCCACACCGGCAGCCGCTCGCCGTTGAACGGGTTGCGCGCATAGAGCCCGGTGAAGAACCCTTCCTTGTTCGCGGCCGCTTCGGGATCGAAGCCCGCCGCCCGCGCCGCGACCAACGCCCGCGCCCGTTCCGCCTCCTTGGCGCCCAAATGTTTGCCGAGAAACGGATGCTCCGGCGCCAGCAAGACCGCCGCCGCCCCGAAGATGGTGTCAATGCGCGTGGTGAACACGCGCAGCGCCTCGCCCAATTCCCCGCCCCCGGCGTCCAGCGCCGCGAAATCCACCTCCGCGCCTTCGCTCCGCCCGATCCAGTTGCGCTGCATCGCACGCACCCGTTCCGGCCACTCCGGCAGCTCCTCCAGCCCCTGCAACAGCTCCTTGGCATATTGCGTGATGCGGAAATACCACTGGTCCAATTCCCGCCGCTCCACCGCCGTGTCCTCATGCCGCCAGCAAACCCCGCCCGCAACCTGCTCGTTCGCCAGCACCGTCGCGCACTTCGGGCACCAGTTCACCGTGCCTTTCTTGCGGAACGCCAATCCCCGCCGGTAAAACTGGAGAAAGAACCATTGGTTCCAGCGGTAGTACTCCGGCAGGCAGGTCGTCACCTCGCGGCTCCAGTCGTAGCTGAAACCGAAGCGCTGGTCCTGCCGCTTCATGTGCGCGATGTTGCCCAGCGTCCATTCCCGCGGATGCGTCCGGTTGCGGATCGCGGCGTTTTCCGCCGGCAGCCCGAAGGAATCCCAGCCCATCGGGTGCATCACCTCATAGCCCCGCATGCGCATGTACCGCGCCAGCGCATCCCCAATTGCGTAGTTCCGCACATGCCCCATGTGCAGCGTGCCGCTGGGATACGGCAGCATCTCCAGCACGTAATACCGGCCGCGCGCCGCCTTCGCCGCCGGCTTCGCTCCCCACTCCCGCCCGGCCCACAGCTCCGCCCATCGCGATTCAAATTCCTCCGGGCGGTAGTCTTTTTCGCGCGTTTCGTTCATAGGTCGGGAAATCCCTATAATCGCACGGCGGCGAACACCCCGCAGCGGACGACAGCTCACCCGCCCAAGGCCAGAACCCACGAAAAGCCCCCAGGACTACCCGGCGTATTGCCTGCGCAGCGCATGCACCCCGGCAACAACCCCGAGCGCCCGGCCGCGACCACGCCGCCCTGGAACAGACCCCGGGCTGTCAATTGCGGTTCTCCAGCCACGGAGACCGTGAGGTGAAGTTTGATGGCCACCCGCGGCTGCCGTTCCGCGCGGCCCACAGCCAAACAGACGGGCGCCGCCGGAATTCGCCGCCGCCGCCCGGCATTGCCGCCTGGCGCGGAAGCGGAACCCACAGCGGCCGCCGCGGCGGGCCTTAGCCCGCGGCGCGCCGGCTCGGCAAACGTCGCTTACAGTCCCTTTTTCGCCAGAAACGCCACCAGATCCCGCACCCGGCAGGAGTACCCCCACTCGTTGTCGTACCAGGCGATGACCTTCACGCAGTTGCCGGCGATCACCCGCGTCATCGGCGCGTCCACGATGGAAGACCGCGAATCGCCGAGATAATCCCGCGACACCAGCGGCGCCGTCTCATATCCCAGAATCCCCTGCATCGCTCCGCCCGCCGCCGCCTCCAGCGCCCCGTTCACTTCCTCGACGCTGGTTTTCTTCTCCACGAACGCCACCAAATCCACCACGGAAACATCCGGCGTCGGCACCCGCAGCGAAAACCCGTCCAGCTTCCCCTTCAGCTCCGGAATCACCAAGTGCAGCGCCTTGGCCGCCCCCGTGCTGGTGGGAATCATGTTGATCGCCGCCGCCCGCGCCCGCCGGTAATCCTTGTGGGGAAAATCCAGCGTGCACTGATCGTTGGTGTAGGAGTGCACCGTGGTCATCGAGCCCGCCACGATGCGGAAGTTGTCGTGCACCACCTTCGCCACCGGCGCCAGGCAGTTCGTGGTGCAGCTGGCGTTGGAGATGACGTGATGCTTCGCCGGATCGTAGGCGCGGTCATTGACGCCGAGCACGATGGTAAAGTCCTCATTCGTCGCCGGCGCCGAGATGATGACCTTTTTGACCGTGCCGCGCAGGTGCTTTTTCGCGTCGTTGGCGTCCGTGAACCGCCCGGTGGATTCCACCACCACCTGCGCCTTCACTCCCGGCCAGTCCAGCACCGCCGGGTCCTTTTCCGCGAACACCCGGATTTTCCGGCCATCCACCAGGATGGCGTCATCCGCGGCGGAGACGGTGTTGGGGAGGTTGCCGAGCACCGAATCGTACTTCAATAAGTGGGCCAGCATGGCCGGCGTTGTCAGGTCGTTCACCGCCACGATTTCCACTTCCGGATTCGCCAATGCGGCGCGGAAAACGTTGCGCCCGATGCGCCCAAAGCCATTGATGCCGACACGAATAGACATTCACACCTCCGACCAGAGTCTGACTGCGCGGAAAATCCATGGTAGCAAATGCCCGCCGCCGCCGTGGGCGATGCCGCCGTCCGTTGTCTAACTCCAGGCTCTTACGCTTGACGGGTAAATCGCCTCCACGGCTCCCACAAACCAGCCGGCAGTCTCGGCGGCGCCGTAGCAGCGCTTCGGGTTCAAGACCCGGCCCGACAACGCCACACCCTATAATTTAGTCCGTGTATTTAGCCCTGGAAGAATCCCTCCGCCACGCGGTCGCCGCGTTCGTGGCGGCGCATTGGCCGGATGCCGCGCCGGAAGGCCCGGAAGCCCTGGCCGCAGCCCTGGTCGTGGAGCGTCCGCCGAAGGCCGAACTCGGCGATTTTGCCCTCCCGTTGTGCTTCGATCTGGCCCGGCGCCTGCGCCGCCCGCCCCGCGCCTTGGCCCAGGAGATCGCCGCCGGCTTAGCCCTGCCCACCGGCCTGGCGCGCGCCGAAGCCGCCGGCGGAGGCTATCTCAACGCCTTCGTGGACCGCGCATGGCTCTTTGCCCAGGCCGCCGCCGCCCAGCGCGATCCCGGGCTACGCCCCGCGCTCGACGGCAAAGCCATCGTCGAGCACACCAACATCAATCCCAACAAAGCCGCCCACATCGGCCATCTCCGCAACGCCGTCCTCGGCGACACCTTCGCCCGCCTGCTCCGCTTCCGCGGCGAAACGGTTGAAGTGCAGAACTACATTGACAACACCGGCGTGCAGGTCGCCGATGTCGCGGTCGGCCTGGAGCGCCTGGAAGCGGGCGAAACGCCCGACGCGCTGACCACCAAGATTCAGGTGTATGAAGTGGAGCGCCGCACGCTGGCCGACGAGGGCGCCATCTCGCCCGCGCCCCATTTCCTCCCGCTCATCCCCGAACGCCACCGCGCCGCCTACTCCTTCGATTATTTCTGTTGGGACCTCTACTCCCGCGTCTCCCGCCTGTATGCGGAAAACCCCGCGAGCGTGCAATGGCGCGCCGCGGCGCTCGCCGCCATCGAGCAAGCGGAGGAAGGCCGAAGCCCCAACCCCACCGCGGAGATCGCGGCTCTGGTCGCCGGCGCCATCGTCACCGCCCATCTGCGCACCATGCGACGGCTGCATATCGCCTACGACGTGTTGCCCCGCGAAAGCGAGATCCTGCGGCTCCATTTTTGGCGCGAAGCCTTTGAGCAAATGAAGGCGCGCGGCGCCATTCGGCTGGAAACAGCGGGCAAAAACACCGGCTGCTGGGTCATGGATTGGCGCCAGGGCGAAAGCGCCGAGGCCGCCGGGGCGGATGTTGATGCCGCGCCGGACGCCGGCGGCGACGCAGCCGAGGCCGGTGACGCCGCCAAGGTCATCGTCCGCTCCAACGGCACCGTCACCTACGTGGGCAAGGACATCGCCTATCAACTCTGGAAATTCGGCCTGCTCGGCCGCGATTTCCAGTATCGCCGCCGCCAGCCCGTGGACGGCCAGACCGGCCCTTGGATCACCACCGCGGAGAACGGTGACGCCAACCACCCTCCGTTCGGCCGCGCCCGTTGGGTATTCAATGTCATTGATACCCGCCAAAGCTATTTGCAGGAAGTGGTGCAAGCCGGTCTGCGCGCCCTTGGCTACGCGGACGAGGCCGGCCGCAGCGTCCATTTCAGCTATGAAATGGTCGCCCTCACTCCCCGCTGCGCGCGCGAACTCGGCTACGAACTCAGTCCCGAGGAGGAGCGCAAATCCCACGTCGAGGTCTCCGGCCGCAAGGGCCTCGGCGTCAAAGCCGACGACCTCCTCGACCGCCTCCTGCGTGGCGCCTGGGCTGAAGTCGCCAAGCGCCATCCCGAGCTCGACGGCGCCGGCCAATTGGCCCTTGCCGGCCCCATCGCCACCGGCGCCGCCCGCTATTTTCTGCTGAAGTTCACCCGCAACGCCCTCATCGCCTTCGATTTCGAGGACGCCCTCAGCTTTGACGGCGAGACCGGCCCCTATGTGCAATATGCCGCCGTCCGCGCCGCCAGCATCTTGCGCAAGGCGGAGGCCGCCGGCGTGCAGCCCGATCCCGCCGCCGGCGGCGAATTGCTCGCCGCCACTGATGTTTGGGATCTCCTCAGTCTGGCGGCCCGCCTGGAAGCAATGGTGCATCAGGCCCTCGCCGCCGGCGAACCGGCGTATGTGGCCAAGTACGCCTTCCAACTCGCCCAGGCCTTCAACAACTTCTATCACCGCCGCCCGGTGCTGGCCGAGGAAGATGCCGGCCGCCGCGCTGCCCTTCTCGCCCTCGTGGCCGTCACCCAGCGCCAGCTTGCGCAAGCATTGGAACTGCTGGGTATGACCGCCCCGGAGATCATGTAGCCGGGGCAAACCACCGGCGCCAAAAGTCATCGGGGCTAAAAGGAGCACGCATGAGCCTGGCCGAGTATCGCCGCAAGCGCCAGTTTTCCGCCACCCCCGAACCCGAGCCGCCACCGCAGGCGGCCGAGCCGCGCCTGAAGGCCCTCCGCACCCCGGACCGCCGCCGCTTTTGCGTGCAGCAGCACGCCGCGTCCCACCTGCACTACGATCTTCGCCTGGAGATGGGCGGCGTACTGAAGAGTTGGGCCATCCCCAAGGGGCCGACCCTCGATCCCGAGGTCAAGCGCCTGGCGATGCAGACCGAGGACCACCCCCTGGATTATTTGCGCTTCGAGGGCGAAATCCCCGCCGGCAGCTATGGCGCCGGCACGGTTGTCGTCTGGGATATCGGCGAGTACGAGATCGTCGGCCACCAACCGCCCATGCGGCAATGGGAGCGCGGCGGCATCAAATTCATCCTGCACGGCCAGCGGCTGCGGGGCGAGTTCGCCCTGGCCCAGATGCACGGTCGGAACGCGAAAGACAACGCCTGGCTGCTGATCAAGAAGCACGACGATTTCGCCCGCTACGGCGACCGCGCCGAGCAGCACAAAGGCTCAGTCATCAGCGGCATGACGTTAACTTCCGCGGATCCGCCGACCGCGGCGACCGGGCCGGTTGCCAGGCGGGCAAACCCAGCGCGGGGAAGCGGCGAATTTCCCTCCGCGCCCGCGGCGCGCGGAAGGCAGACGCGGCACGCCCCCGCACCAGCGGCGGCGCGGCCCGCGGCGACGATTAAGCGGGGCGCGCGGCCTAGCCGCACAGTGGCCCGAGCCCGCCGGCCGGCGCCGGCGGCAAACGCCGCCAAGGCCGTGCGCGCGCCCGGCGGCGTACGCCGGCGGAAACCGGCGGCCACCTCCC
>JAKAUF010000075.1 GCA_021827785.1 Acidobacteriota bacterium
GCCTAGGCTACGCCGCGGCCCTCCGCGCGCTGGACGGCTCCGGCAGGCGGACCGCGCTGCTGCCCGCGTTGCAGCGCTCACTGCGGCTGCGATCCTCCGCCGGTTTGGCGCTGCTGCCGCGCCCCACGACGCCCGCGGAGTTTGGCGCGCTGGCGCCATTGGTGCTATCCGCGGCCGCCGGCGGCGACGCCGTGGCGCGGGAGCTGGTCGGCCGCGGCGCCGCGGAATTAGCCCGCCAAACCGCGGCGGTGGCCCGCCGGCTGCGGCTGCGCCGTCCCCGCGTGGCCTATGGCGGTTCGGTGCTGACCTCCGGGCCGGTGCTGCGCCGAGCGCTGCAACGCGTGCTGCGCGTGGAGCTGCCTGGGGCGCGGTTGTGCCCGCCGGCCGGCGACGCCCTGGACGGCGCGCTGCGCCTGGCGCGGGAACTGGCTAGCGGGCCGCCGCCGCGCGGCTAACGCGGGAGGGTTGGAGCGTCTGCGCATAGCGAATGGCGCGCTCCAAATCCTTGCGGTAGCTAGCGGGATCGAAACCCGATTGGCGAAACACGATGCGGCCGTTCGGCGCCATCACCAGCGTGGTCGGCAGGGAATTGATGCCCAGATAATCCGCCAGCCCGGCGTCCAGCCAGGTATGCTCCCCCCAATGGTGCGCCGCCAGGAATGGCCGCACCTTCGCTTGGTCGTCATCGGTGTTGATCAGCAGGAACGCCACGCCCGGCTGCCGCGCGTACTGCCGCTTGAGGGATTCAAACGCCGGGTGCTCGGCGCGGCAAGGGGCGCACCAGGTCGCCCAGAAATCCAGGACCACGACCTTGCCCCGCTCCGCCGCCAGGCGATGGCTGGTTCCATTCAGCCCGGCGAGCACGAACCGCCCCACGCTGCGCGCGTGCCGGTTGCGCGCCGAATAGGGATGCAGGATGCGCTGCTGCCGCGCGTAGGCGCGGGCGATCCGGTCGAACCGGGCCAGGATCAAATCGCCAAAGCCTCGCTGGCTGCCGTGGTGCAGCCGCGCATATAGCGCGCCAGCTTTGTAGCGCAAAGCACTTCGCTCTGCAATGGTCTGGCCGGGCAGGGCCAGCGCCAAGGCGTAGGCGCGCACCGCGGCCGGGCCCTGGCCCTGCGCCTGAAGGACGGCGCCGAGATGCTGCGCCGCCTCTTCGGTGGGCTCGAGGCGGAGGCTGGCGCGAAAGTGCCGCGCCGCCTGCGCGTAGTCGTGGGTTTTCTGTTCCGCCGCGCCCAAGAACATTTGCGCGATGGCCCGCAGGCGGTTCATGTCCACCTGCCAACTGGCCGCCGTCACCGCCCGCGGCGCGCGTGAGGCGGTTTGCACGGCGACCAGCTGGGCGAGCTGCTTGGCGTCGGCCTTGGCGCGCGCCATGGCGCCGGGGCTGGATTCCAGCAGCAGCAGGTTCAGGACGGTGATGCGCTGGCCGATGTCGTTGGGCTCCAGATCCTGGAGGCGCTCGTTGTACTCCAAGACGCGCTGGGAATCATTGAGCGCGGTGGCGTCCTGGATGATCTGCTGGTAGATCGAGGCCGCGTCCGGGGTATGGGGATGGCGGCGCAGGTAGCGCTCCAGGCCGCGCATTTGGCGGCCCGGCTCCCCAATATTCAGGAGCGTGCCCAGCGTGGGGCCGGAAGCAGAGTGGGACGGTGCGGTTGGCGCGCCGGTTGGCCGCTGGCGGGGGCGGCTCCATGCAGGCTGAAGCAGGCTAAGAGCGAGCCAAATGGCGGCGAAGGGCACGCGAGACTCCGAGGGAAGCAGTGGCTTCTGCTTCTAGTCTAGCCGCGTAGTCTAGCCGCGCGACCCGGCCAGGCGCTCGAAAAGGCGCTGGAAGTCGTTGACGCCGTGGTAAAAGATCTCGATGCGGCCGCGACCGCGGCGGTCCCGCACCTGCACCTTGGCGCCTAGGGCGCGGGCCAGTTCCTCGGCGGCATGGCGGACGTTGGGGTCCTGGGGCGGGGACGGCGCGGATGGGCGGGCGGGCTCATTCTCGCTGCGGACGAAGGCCTCCAGGCGGCGCACGCTCCATTCGCCGGCCAGGGCGCGCTCGGCGGTGGGCTTTTGCCGCTCCGTGGGCAGGCCCAGCAGGGCGCGGGCGTGGCCCATGGAGAGGCGGCCGCCCTCGACCCAGGCCTGCACTTCGGCGTCCAGCTTCAGCAGACGGAGGTAGTTGGCGATGCTGGCGCGATCCTTGCCGGTGCGCTCGGCGATGCGCTCCTGGGTCATGGCGAAGCGGCTGGCCAGCTGCTGGAAGGCGCGGGCCTGCTCCAGCGGGTTCAGGTCCTCGCGCTGGAGGTTTTCGATGAGCGCAAACTCCAAAGCGCGGTCGTCCGGCAGCGCGCGAACCAGGGCGGGGATGACCTTCAACCCGGCCAACTGGGCGGCGCGGAAGCGGCGCTCTCCGGCCAGGAGCTGGAAGCGGTTGTTCGCCGCGCGCACCAGGACGGGCTGCATCACGCCCTGGGCGCGGATCGAGGCCGCCAGCTCCTCCAGCGCGGCGGGGTCAAACTGCTGCCGGGGCTGGAAGGGATTGGGATCAATGGCGCCAAGCGGTAAATGGCGCACGGCGTCGGGACCGGAGCCGGGGGCGGCGAGGCCGGCCAGTTGCGCCGGCGTGGCCGGCACGGCCGGCGGGTTGAGCAGGGCGTCAAGTCCCCGACCCAAGGCTTTGCGGGGTGGATTGGGCGAGTTCACGTTCAATTACCTCCCGGGCCAACTGGAGGAAGGCCTCCGAGCCCTTGGAACGGACGTCATAGAGCAAAACCGGCTGGCCGTAGCTGGGGGCCTCGGCGAGGCGGACATTGCGGGGCACGGTGGTGCGAAAGATTTGGGCGCCGAAGTGGGCGCGCAGGTCGTTGGCCACCTGGCGGGACAGATGGGTGCGCTCGTCGAATTGGTTGAAGACGACGCCGGCGATCTCCAGGGCGGGATTCCAGCGCGCCTGGACCGCTTGGATGGTGGCCAACAGCTGCGACAGGCCTTCCAGTGCGAAGTATTCACACTGCATGGGGATGATGACCGCATGGGCGGCGACTAAGGCGTTCAGGGTCAGCAGATCCAGCGCCGGCGGGCAGTCGAGAACGATGAAGCGCAGGCGTTCGGGGGCCTGCGCCAAGGCCTGGCGCAGGCGCTCCTCGCGCTGCTCGGCGCCCAGCAACTCGAGGTTGAGGCCGACCAGGTCGCGGCTGCCGGCGACCACCTCCAGCCCTTCGAGGGCGGTGGGGCGCAGCACCTGGGCCAGCTCGGCTTCGCCCGAGAGCAGCTGATACAGGGTGGGCTCGCCGGGCGCGGCGGCGGCGCCCAGGCCGCTGCTGGCGTTGCCCTGGGGATCGCAGTCCACCAGCAGCGTGGGCAGCTCCGCGGCGGCCAGGGAAGCGGCCAGATTGATGGCCGTAGTGGTCTTGCCTACGCCGCCTTTTTGGTTGCTGATGGCCAGGATGCGGGGCAGGTGGCGGGGCACGGCAGGAGTGTAGCGCAATCCGCGCACGGCGCAAAGTCCCCACTGCGGGTGGTTGGCGGAAGGCGCGGCCCCTACGCGCCACTTCGTTCCACGTGGAACACGCCTAGCCGGGTGGCTGCGCCAGAACGATGGCGCGCTGCCGGGTCCCGGGCAGCAGCACCGGGGGCTGCCAGCGCCACTGCGGCCAGCGCTGGCGCCAAGTGGCGGCCAAATCCAGGCTGATCCAGGCGGCCAACTTTCCACCGGAAATCAACAGATGTGCAAAACGCTCCGGCCCGCCCTCCGCCAGCTCTTCCAGCGCCCGCACGGTGACGATTTCCGCTCGCACCGAGGTTGCTTCCAGCCGCTGGCAGAGCACCTGGCCCAGGCCCTGCTCCCGACAGACCGTCGTCAAGAAGGCCGCCTTCTTGGCCTTAGATTCTACAAGTGTAGTTTTCAGGCTCGGAAAGGCCAACTGGAGCGCCAAGCCGGGAAAACCCGCACCGGAACCGGCATCCAGCAACGTCTCCCCGGCCAGCGGCAGCAACTGGGCCAAATACACCGATTCACCGACATGGCGCCGCGCCAAGGTGGCGGCATCCGCCTGCCCGACCAGCCGGACGCGCTGGTTCCACTCGACCAAGCGCTGGAGATAGGCGGTGAGGCGATCCAAGCGTTCCGGGGTGGGGTCCAGCCCGTAATCGGGCAGCGCGGCGGCGAGAGCGGCGCGAATCTGCGCCGGAACGGAGGGCATCAGTTGTGACCCGCGGGGCGGCGACGGTAGGATAGCGTAGGCATGGTTGGCGCTAACGGCAAGGGGTGGGGAAGCAAAATCGCCTCGTTCTTGTGGTGGAGCTATCCCCGCGCCTCCATCGAGTATGACGTGATGGTGGGGCTGATTCTGGCCTTTGTCTTCCTGGTGCCGCGCAGCTTCTTCCACGACGGGCCGCGCCCCGAACCGCCGGCGCGCGCCGCGGCGACGCAGGTGAGTACGATTCCGCTGCCGCACGGCGTCTATTACCAGGTCATCACCCGGCAGCCGCCCGGCGAACTGGGGCGGATTCTCGCCGCCTACGCCGGCCATCCGGTCCAGATTCTAGGCGAAAAAACCTGGCATCCGGCGGTGGGGGGGCCGGTGATCTATGGCGTCTGGACGCGCTAACACCACGGCGGCGCGCTGGGCGCTCGCGGTTCTGGCGGCGGTCTGCCTGCTGCCGCCGGCGGCGCGCGCGGCGGCCATCCCTTCCGCGCTGAGCCGGGTGCTGGACCACTTGGACCAAGCCGCCGCGCGGCTGCATCATTTGAGCGCGGCGGTGGTTTCGACCAAATACACCGCCATCGTGGCCGACACGTCGGTCGAGCGCGGGATGATTTACTATCGCCGCGGCAAGCACGGCCCGCAGATCGCCCTGGACATTCGCACGCCCGCGCGGCGCGAGTTTCTCTACCGCGACCAAACCGGCTGGCTCTACCAACCCGGCATCCACCAGGTGCAGGAGTTCGACTTGCGCACGCACCACGCCGCGGTGCAGCGCTATCTGCTGCTGAGCTTCGGCGGCGGCGGCCATGCGCTGCTGCGCTCCTTTGACGTCCGCCTGGCGGGACGCCCCAATCTGCGCGGCCAAGCCACCGTGGAGCTGGTGCTGACGCCCAAGAACCTCGCGGACGCCGACGGCATCACCTCGATTGAACTTTGGTATTCGCCGCAACTGTGGGTCGCCCTGCGGCAACAGGTCAATCAAGTCTCCGGAGATTACCAGCGGCTGGACTACTCGCGGATTCGCATCAACCCCCACCTGTCCGGGCATCTTTTCTCCCCGCATTTTCACGGCGCCACCATCATCCGGCCGCAGCAGTAGCCGCCGCCGGCGGCCCTAGCCGGGCGGCCGCGATTGCTACACTGAGGGCCATGCCTTCGCTGGCGGCCAACACCCGGCGCACGCTGGAAATGATCAAGTTCGAGCACTCGGTGTTCGCGCTTCCCTTCGCCCTGCTGGGCGCCATGCTGGCGGCGGACGGATGGCCGACGGCGGGACAGTTGCTGTGGATTATCGTCGCCATGGTGGCGGCCCGCAGCGTGGCCATGACCTTCAACCGCATCGTGGATCGCGACGTGGATGCGGCCAACCCGCGCACGCGCGGCCGCGCGCTGGTGACCGGCGCGCTGTCGCTGCGCTTCGCCTGGGGCTTCTTATTGGCCGCCGCCGCCGTCTTCGAGTTCGCCGCCTGGCGGCTCAACTCCCTCACCCTGCTGCTCTCGCCCATCGCCCTGGCGTGGGTGATGTTCTACTCCTGGACCAAGCGATTTACCGCCTTGTCGCATTGGGTGCTGGGCCTGGCGCTGGGCATCGCGCCCGCGGCCGCTTGGATCGCGGTGCGCGGCTCGCTGGAGGCGCGCATCCTGCTGCTGGTGGGGGCGGTGACGTTATGGGTAGGCGGCTTTGACGTGCTGTACGCCTGCCAGGATTACGCTTTCGACCGCGCGCATCCTGGATTGCGCTCGGTTCCCAAGCGTCTCGGCATTCGCCGCGCCTTGCAGATCGCCGCCGCCTGCCATGTGGCGATGCTGCTGCTTCTCGCCTGGCTTCTCGTGGCCAGCCATCTGGGCACGCTGGGCTGGATCGGCTGGGCGCTGGTGGCGGGCCTGCTGGCCTATGAGCACGCGCTGGTGCGGCCCGACGATCTCTCCCGCCTCAATGCCGCATTCTTCGCCGTGAACGGCTATATCGGCCTGCTTTTGCTCCTCAGCTGGGGCGCGGCCATTTTGGTGAAATAGAGGCATGGCGCGGCGCAACATCCCGGCGGCGGAGACGGCGACGGCGCGGCGCGCGGCCGACCGCCGGCGCCTGGAAGAGGCGCGGGTGCGCGAGGCGAACCGGCGCTTCTACCAAGCGCTGGAGAATCTGAGCCTCGACGACATGGAGGCGGTCTGGCTGCCCAGCCCGGCGGCGCGTTGCGTGCATCCCGGCTGGCCGCCGCTGGAGGGTTGGACGGAAATCCGGGAAAGCTGGCGGCGCATCTTCACCCACACCCACCTGCTGGAAATCGCCATCGCACGGGTGCGGCTGCACGTGGCCGGGCCGGTGGCTTGGCTGACCTGCCTGGAGGAAGTGCACAGCCAGGTCGAGGGCCGCACGGACGCCGCTCAGGTCTACGCCACCAATGTCTTCGTGCTGGCCGAAGGCGAATGGCGGCTGGCCCTGCACCATGCCTCCCACCTGCCCGAACTGCCCCCGGTGGATGAATCCGAACTGATCCAGTGACGCCCCGGCTACTGGGGGTTGGCGGCGCCGGGCGCCGGCTGCAACCCCAAAGCGGCCAGCAGCGCTAAATCCCCTTCCGTCGCCGGATTGGGCGTGGTGAGCAGTTTCTCGCCCGTGAAGATGGAGTTGGCGCCGGCATAGAAGCACAATGCTTGGGCCTCGGGAGAAAGCGAAAGGCGCCCGGCGCTGAGCCGCACCTTCGCCCGCGGCA
>JAKAUF010000025.1 GCA_021827785.1 Acidobacteriota bacterium
GCGGTCTCCTCTCCCCACTTTTTCTCTCATCGCCTTCCCCTCCGGCAAGCCCAATCCGTTCCCGGCGAACACAAGTTGTCACACAGACTCTCTAGCCCGCGGGCGTCCACCACGTCGGCCCCCGCCGCGACGGAACTCGCGGACCGCCATCCCGACCACCGCATTTCCCGCCGCCCGGAAGGCGACGGCCCCGCCGATGGCTGGACGCCGTCAGAGCATTCGTGCGCACGCAGGGCGGCCCGCCCCCGGCAAGGGAAGCGGCGCGGCCCCCAGCGGCGCGCCGGCTGGGCTGGGCCGGGGCGGACGGGCTCCCCGGCCCAGCTGGGCGCGTAAGCGGGACGCCCCGCCAGCGGCGGGGCCGGGGCCCGCGCCTATCAATGGTCCGTGCCAGGCAAGGCCCGCGACGCGGTATCCCGCGACCCTGGACCCCGGTCCCTAAACCCCGTATCCTCGCCACATGTCCCGCTCCGGTCTGTGCGCAACCGCGATTGTTCTCCTCGTCACCATCGCCGTCACCATCGCCGCGGCCCAGCCGCCGCAACCCCGGCCCGGGACGGCGAATGCGCCGCCGCGCGCCGGCACCTTCACCTTGCGCCAGGCGATGGATTTCGCCTTCCCCTCCGAGCTGACCGCCGCGCGGCACGGAGCCCGGGTGGCGTGGGTCTTCGATATTCGTGGCGTGCGCAATGTGTGGGTGGCCGACGGGCCGCGCTTCCAGCCGCGCCAAATCACGCAATACACCGCCGATGACGGCGGCGTCATTCGCAGCCTGCGCTTGACCCCCAATGGACGCACCGCGGTCTACGCCCTGGGCAGTTCCACCAACGCCAAGGGCCAGGTCGCCGATCCCGCCAGCCTGGTGACCCGCCCGCATCAAGACGTTTGGGCCGTCCAACTGGATGGTCCGCTCGCCGGCCAGCCGCGCGACTTGGGCGAAATGCAATGCCAAGGCGAGGGCTGCGAGGATATCGAGCTCTCGCCCAACGGGCGGTGGGCGGCGTGGGCGGCGCGGAGCGAGATCTGGATCGCTCCGGTCAGCGGCGCTCAGCCCGCGCGCGTGCTCTGCTACGTCCGCGGCCACAACATTGACCCCCGTTGGTCGCCCGACGGCAAGGCCATCGCCTTCGCCAGCCAGCGCGGCGACCACGGCTTCATCGCCGTCTATCGCTTTGGCCGCCAGCGCCTGACGTATTTGGCGCCCAGCGTGGATCGGGATTCGCTGCCGCGCTGGTCGCCGCGTGGCCGCCGGATCGCCTTTGTCCGCCAGCCGGGCCTGATGCTGCATGCCCCCATCCTGCATTGGCGCCCGCGGCCCTATCAGATCTGGATCGCCAACGCCGCGACCGGCCGGGGCCACAAAATCTTTTCCAACGGCGGCCGTCCCGAGGACACCTATCCCGGCTGGCAGTTCATGCCCAAGGATTTCCTCTTCACCCGCCTGGGCATCGTCATGCCGTCCTGGCGCGACGGCCACATGCATCTTTATTTGCTGAATCCCGCCAGCGGCGCCGTGCGCAAGCTGACCCCCGGGGATTTCGACGTCAAGGACGTTACGCTCAGCGCCGACGGCCGCGCCTTGTTCTATTCCTCCAACCAGAATGACGTGGACCGCCGCCATATCTGGGAGGTTTCTCTGGCCGGCGGCCCGCAGCGCGCCATCACCGCCGGCAAGACCATCGAATGGACGCCGGTGCAAACCGGCGACGGACGCTATCTGCTTTGCCTGGGTTCCAGCGCGACCGTCCCGGCCATGCCCTTCGTCATCGGCCATGGCCGGCGCCGCATGCTGGCCGCCGGGCTCATCAAGAATTACCCGTCGGCGCAAATGGTCGCTCCCACGCAAGTCCTCTTCCCCAGCCCCGACGGCTTGTTCACCTTGCATGCCCAGCTCTTCGTGCCCCGCGGCCGGCGCGGACGGCTGCCGGCGGTGGTCTTCGTGCATGGCGGCTCCATGCGCCAAATGATGCTCGGCTTCAACCCCATGGGCTATTACCACAACGCCTATGCCGAGAACGAATACCTGGTGAACCAAGGCTTCGTGGTGCTGTCGGTCAATTACCGTACCGGCATCATGTATGGTTTCCATTTCCGCTATCCCGCGCATGCCGGGCCGCGCGGCGCCAGCGAATATCAGGACGTGTGGGCGGCGGGGCGGTATTTGCGGAAACTTTCCTACGTCAATCCCCATCGCATCGGCATCTGGGGTGGTTCCTACGGCGGCTTCCTCACCGCCATGGGCTTGGCCAAGAACTCCAACCTTTTCGCCGCCGGCGTGGACATGCATGGCGTCCACGTATGGCGGATCCACGATCCCACCGCCTCCGATCTGGCCGCGGCCAAGAAGCTGGCCTGGAAGTCCTCCCCCGACGCCTACATCTCCACCTGGAAGTCGCCGGTCTTGCTCATCCAGGGGGATGACGACCGCAACGTCTGTTTCTGCCAGACCGTGGATTTGGTGCAGCGCCTGCGCGCGGCCCATGTGCCCTTCCAGCAGTTGGTCTTTCCCGATGAGGTGCATGTCTTCCTGCGCTGGCATACCTGGATGCGCGCCTATCGCGCCACCGCCCGGTTCTTGGAGCAATATTTGATGCCGGACGGCCCTCCGCCGCCGCGCTAGGCGCCCGCCACGGCGGGGATTGCGCGGCGCAGGAGCCGGGCCCCTTCGCAACGGGCGCGCCCCGCCTTTGCCGCGCAGACTGTCCCCCTGGCGTGTTACACTTTAGCTGGAATTGCCCGCCGCGCCGAACTGTCGCCTCGAGGCGCGCGTTCCCGTATGGGATAGGCCGGCGGGCTCCTTCACGGCAGGTAGATCGGCGCCCACGCAAACCGCCGTGGCGCGAACAGCGAACTCAAGGGAGTGGGGCCGTCTCGGGCGGCGCGCGCTTCGGCGCCAACGACGAAATCAGCCAATTGGAGCAGGTTGTTCGAACGGGACCGTTCCACAACCGCCTTCCGCACGGCCCGTGCTCCGGTGGGAAGCAGGCCAGTTGCTTCGCGCAAGCGCCGCAACATCAGCCGGTTAAATTCCCGGTCGCCGGAGTCGTCGAGGACAGCTTTCGCGTCCGTTAGGTGAGGCGCTAATGTACCGGCGAGCGCGCTGATCACCGCGCCGTAAAAGGTCTCCTTGCGCTGGAATTCGGGACCACGAAGTCGGCGCTTGTCGGCGACCAGGACGGCGTACCGGAACGCGTGGCGCATCGCCGCGCGCGCGAACCTGTCGCGGACGCGGTCCGTTGCACGGTGGAAATGGAATTCCGCACCCGCCGGCAGCCCCAGCTCGACGCGCAGTGCGCCAATGGTCGCGTCGCACCCCTCGGCGGCGGCCATATCCTCGAAGACGACGGCGGCGACGGCGAAGATGGGCGTCGACCCACGGTCGAATTTCATGCCGCAGTCGCCGCTTTCGTCAACCAGCACCAGCATCATTCGCCCCTCGTGCCCGACCGCTCGTATTCGGCCAGGCTGTCAATCAGGCCGAAAACGAACGCCCTGTCGGTGCCCTCCAGATCGAAGAGGCTGACCGAAACTGTGACTGAGACAGTGCCTCCGCCGCGGAGCGCAACGGACTTCGTGCTGCCCGCCGGCGGGGGCCCGACCGCTGGCGCCGACGCCCCGTTCTCCCGGGCGGCCCTACGGCTGCGGACGTTGCCGCCACGCCTGGCCCCGGCGGCGGTGGCGGCGCGCGAGGGCTTGATGTGGGGCGAAAGGGGTAGGTCTGCGGCCTTGGCCGCAGCGAGAAAAAACGCCACGCACCTCGTTAACGTCCCGCCGGTGGCACGGGTCTCCCGGAATCGCTCATTCAGCTGCGCGGACGTTGCAACCCTCAAGTCGAACCCCGTCTGATACAGGAAGGGGTACGCGGTCTTAAGCATCGCCCCCAGCACCGCCGCGCGCTCTGGCTTTCCGGCCGCGCTCGACAGTTCGCACAGCAACTGCGTCGGCACGTCGCCCGGCCCAACGAGCCCAAGGTATTTAAGCGCCGCAGACAGCTGTGATTGGGTTGCACCTGACATACCCTGCATAACGCTCCGGTCAATTCTCCCCGGCATTGGACGCAGGCGGTCTATGAAGGTCGAAAACGTCTTGAACGCGACGTATGGCGGCATGGGGTTCTTTTCGGTAGCGTCTCCCGGCATATTTTCCTCCTGAATTCACTATACAGAAAAAATTAGCGAATTGTTGCAGAAAAATCTTATCGTCTCTTGCGGAGAGAAGAAAAAGCGAAGATAATGCCCCCATGGGCGGGCCAGCGAGGGCGGCGGCGCAGCGGGCGGCGGAAGCCGCGGCGGAGGCGACTCCGGCCCGGCCCGCCATGGGGCGTTCGCCCTCTAGCGCGCCGTTTAGCGCGCGTTTATGGCCGGAACCGGCGCCGGGAATTGCGCCGGGACTGGGGCCGAGGTTTGGGCCGGAACGGGGGCCCAAGCCGGAAGCGGCGGGCGCCGCGGCGCGCTTAATCCGGCGTCCGGCGGGCAACGCCGGCGCCGCCTTGGCCGCCGCCGCCGAGGCGCTGGCGCCGCACCGCGGCGTGGAGTTTTTCGCCCTGGAAACGCGCGGCATCCTCACCCGCTGCCGTTCCCGCCGCGTGCCGTTTCAATGGACCATCAACCCCTATCGCGGCTGCGAATTCGGCTGCCAATATTGCTATGCGCGCTACGCGCATGAGTTTTTGGAGCTGCGCCGGCCGGCGGACTTCGAGCGCAAAATCTTCGCCAAGCGCCAGGCCGCCGAGCACCTGCGGCGCGAACTGCGCCAGGTGCGGCCGGGAGAAAGCATTGCCATCGGCACCGCCACCGATCCCTATCAGCCGGCGGAGCGGCAGTTCGGCGTGACCCGCTCGTTGTGGGAGGTTCTGGCTGGGGCCCGGGGTCTGCGGCTGGGTTTGGTGACCAAAAGCGCGCTGGTGGTCCGCGACCTTGACCTGCTGGCGCGGGTGGCCGCCGCCAACCGCCTGGTCATTCGCCTCACCATCACCACCGCGGATTGCGCCCTGGCCCGGCGGCTGGAGCCGCGCGCGCCGCGCCCCGATCTGCGCCTGCACGCGCTGCGCCGGCTGCGCGCCGCGGGGTTGGTCGCCGGCGTGATGTGCGCGCCGGTGCTGCCCGGCATTACCGATTCCGAGGAAAACCTGGCGCCGCTGATGGCCGCCGCCCAAGACGCGGGCGCGGCGTTTTTCTCCGCCGGCGGGCTGTTTCTGCAACCCGCCGCCGCGGCGCAGTTCCTGCCATTTTTGGAACAGCGGTTTCCCCGCCTGGCCGCCGCCTATCGGCGCCAGTTCGCGGCCTCGCCGTATCTGCCCGCCGCCTATCGCCAACGGCTGGCCGCGCGCGTCGCCAAGCTGGCGGCGCGCATCGGCCTGCCGCTGCATCCACCCGCGGAAGCCGCAACGCCGCCGGCCGCCGCCGCCCAGCTTCGGCTGTGGGCCTAGGCCGGACGGCGCGCGGTCCGCGGCGCGTGCGCGAGAAGCCCGCCCGCGGCGGAGCTAGGCCCCGCGCTCGGCAATCGGACTAGGTCAGCAGTTCGAGCAGCGCGTGATAGCTGGTGCGCGCGGCGGCGACCGAATCGCCCCACTGCGCCGCGTTATCCTGCTCCACGCAGAAATGCAGCATGCCGGCGGCTTTCCACTGCTCGAAGATGGGGTGATAGCTCACGTCTCCCTGTCCTACTGGAACGATCTTCCGTCCCGACGCCATCATGCGCTGCCATTCGCTCATGATCGGCTGCGGGAAAAGGTAGTTCAGGTCCATCACGTCCTTCACATGCCACAGCACGAAGCGGCCGGGATGGGCGCGGAACAGATCCAGCGCGCCGACGCCCGCCACCGAGGACCAGCCGATGTCCAGCTGCATCACCACCAGTTCCGGGTCGGTCTCCGCCAGCAGAATGTCGTACGGGCAGCGCGTGGTGCCGGGGAAATATTCGAACTCGATGGCGTGGTTGTGGATCAGGATTTGGATGCCGAACTTTTTGGCGATCCGGCCGCAGCGGTTGTAGGTTTCCGCGTCCCGCTTGGTGGACTCCGGCGTCGCGGCGGGGAAGTGGAACGGCTTCCGCGGCGCGTGGTGGCCGCCGTGATGGGCCGGGTGCGGCGGCGGAAAGTGAAAGCCCGGCGGCAGCGGCCGCGTCGGAAAGATCCAGGTGTATTTGTGCCCGATGATCTGGTAGCCTTCCAACCGCTTCTCCAGCCCCGGCCCCGGCGGCGTGATGGCGTGGGTGCTGGGCGCAACCAGCCCGTAGCGGTCCAGCAGCGCGCGGTATTGCTTCGGGCTCAGCCCGCCGTAATCAATCGGCTCCACTTCCTTGTAGCCGATCGCCGCGACCGCGGCCATGGTCTTTTCCTGGTCCTTGGCCATCAGGTCCCGCACCGTGTACAGCTCCAGGCCCATATGCGCCTTCCAGCCGCCCGCGGGCGCGGGCACCGGCGGCTCCGCCGGGCGCGGCGGGAAGAACTGCGGCGGCGCATCTCCGGCGGCGCGCGTCTCGTCGGCGGCATTGGGGCGGGGTCCGCCGGCCCATGCCTTGGGTTGGGCCATCAGTGGCAGCCCGATGGCGGCCAGTTTGCCGAAGTCTCGGCGCGAATAGTCTGACATTGGTTCTCCTGTGTCTCGCCGACCCGTCACCCATCACTCCCGGGTGAGTTGGTCTGTTTGGCGTGAGTGGAGTTAGTGTACTGCCGCTCGTTTGTCTTCGCGGGCGGCGCACCGGCGGCGGCGCTGGGGCCCGCGCCAAGCAGTGAGCCCGTGCCCCCGCGCCGCCCCCGTGGAACCGGCTTTAGCCGGTGTACCGCGGGCTTCAGCCCGCGGTCGCAGCCCCGAGCGGCGCGCCCCGCCGGCGGCGGGGCCGGGGCCCGCGCCGAGAAATGCCGGGAACCTTTGCCTTGGCCGCCGGCAATCAACCGTGAAGAGCGAGCGAAACG
>JAKAUF010000077.1 GCA_021827785.1 Acidobacteriota bacterium
CCGAGGATCTGCGCCGCGGCATTCAACTCACCGAGCGGCAATGGGCCGAGGGGCTGCGCAAACTCGGCGTCGAGCCGGTCCCGGCCATCGGCCAGCCATTCGATCCGCATCTGCACCAAGCCGTCGAAATGGTGGACACGACCGAAGCGCCGGACCACACCGTGCTGGAGGAATTGCAGCGCGGCTACCAATGGAATGGGCGCTTGCTGCGCCCCGCCATGGTGCGTGTGGCGCGCAATGCCACGGCGGCGCCGTCCGCGCCGGAGGAAAACGCCGATGCGTAGTGCCGAGGTGAATCCGCCGGAGGTGCGGCGGCGTCCAAGGACTTAGAATGGCAACGATGGCGGGCAAGCGGGATTACTACGAGGTGCTGGGCGTCGAGCGCGGCGCCGACGAGCAACAGATCAAGAGCGCCTACCGGCGTTTGGCCATGCAGTACCACCCTGACCGCAACCAAGCGGCGGGCGCGGAGGAGCGCTTCAAGGAAGCCTCCGAAGCGTATAGCGTGCTCTGCGACCCGCAGAAGCGCAGCCAATATGACCGCTTCGGCCACTCCGCATTCGGCGCCGGCAATGGCGGTCCGGGCTTCGATCCCGGCGCTTTCGCCGACTTCAGCGATATCTTCGGCGACATTTTCGGCTTTGGCGATCTGTTTGGCGCCGGCGCCCGCCGCCGCTCCCGCGCGCAGCGCGGCGGCGACCTGCGCTATGACCTGGAGCTGAGCTTCGAGGACGCCATCTTCGGGGCGGAAAAGACCATCCAGTTCCAGCGCCGGGAAGCCTGCGCCGATTGCCGCGGCCGCGGCACCCGCAAGGGCGCCGCCCCGGCCACCTGCACCGCCTGCGGCGGCCGCGGCCAAGTGCGGTTCCAACAGGGCTTTTTCAGCGTCGCTCGCACCTGCGGGACCTGCGGCGGCGCGGGCAGCGTGATCCGCGACCCATGCCCCACTTGCCATGGCCGGGGGCGGATCCAACGCACGGTGGAAAAACAAGTCACCATTCCCCCAGGCATTGACGGCGATAATCAACTCCGCCTGGCGGGCGAAGGCGAAGCGGGCAACCAAGGCGGTCCCAACGGCGATCTGTATATCGCCGTATCCATTCAGCCGCACGCGTTTTTCGAGCGCCGGGAGACTGAGCTGTACTGCGCCATCCCGGTCTCGTTTCCGCAGGCTGTCCTCGGCTGCACACTGAAAGTGCCCAGCCCCTGGGGCGAGCACGCCTTGGAAGTCCCCCCGGGCACGGTTAGCGGCGCCGAGTTGCTGGTCCGCGGCCAGGGCGTGCCGCGCGTGAATGGCCGCGGACGCGGCGATCTGCACGTCGTGGTGCGCATCGAGGTGCCCCAAAAGGTGAACCGGGAACAGCGGCAGTTGCTGGAAAAGCTGGCTGAGCTGATGCCCAACGAAAACCTCCCCCACGATCGCGGCCTGTTCGACAAGGTGCGCGATTTCTTCGCGTAACTCGGCGGCCGCGTGGCGCGCCGCCTATTCTTCGCCGAACCGCTCCCCGCCGCATCGCCGCCGCAAGCCGTGGTGCGCGGGCCGGAAGCCCGTCATTTGACCCAAGTGCTGCGGGCGCGGCCGGGCATGCGGATGGAACTCTCGGCCGGCGGGGACCGGTTTCTTGCCGCCGTGGCGCGGGTGGAAGCCGGCGCCGTCATCTTCGATCTGTTGCAGCCGCTCGCCCCTGCGGCGGCTCCCTTGGGGCCACGAGTGATCGCCGCCATCTTCAAGTTCGACCGCTTTGAGTGGATGCTGGAAAAGGCCACGGAACTCGGCGTGGCGGAGATCCAGCCGCTGGCCGCCGCCCGCACGGATCCCCGCTTGGCACGCGCCGCGGCCGGGAGGCAAGAGCGCTGGCGCCGCATCCTGCAATCCGCCGCGCAGCAATCGCGCCGGGCGGAGATTCCCCGCCTACGGCCGCCGGCGGTTTGGTCGGACCTGGCCGCCGAGCCCCCCGCGGAGCCTGGCGAAGCACGCCTGCTGCTGTCCGAGGATCCCGCCGCATCCCCGCTGGCATCGCGCCTTGCTGCGCCTCTTCCCCGCCTTATCACTTTGGCCATCGGCCCGGAAGGCGGATGGACCGAAGCCGATTCCGCGGCTGCCGGCGGCCTGGGGTTTGTTCCCGTTTCGCTCGGCCCGCGGATCCTCCGCGCCGAGACCGCCGCCCTGGCCGCCCTGGCTTACGTGCTGGCTGTGGCCCCTTGGCCGTAAAATGGGGCCATGACCGCCGTGGACGTTTCCTTTCGCTACTTCGGCGCGCTGACACCCGCTCAGGTCCGCGCACTGAATGACGCGTTTTCGATTTATGGCATCCGCCGCATGGACGTGGACGAAACGGCGCAGACCATCACCATTGAATACGACGCTACCCGGCTGACCAACGACGCCGTCGCCGCCATCCTGCGCCGCTGCCGGGTCGCGGTGGGTGAGCAGGTCGTGCCGGCATGAAGCCGCGCATCCAGCGCCAGCAAGGCGCGAACGGCCGGACGGAGCCGAAAACGATCGCCACGCTGCTCAGCCGCGCCACCGGCCAGCGCGGCGCCCCGGCCGGCAAAGGCCGCGGCTTCCCTGCCGCCAAGGGAAAGGACAAGCGCCACCCGGTGTCCAACGAGCTGCAATCCCGCCGCCGCTCCGGCCGCGGGCGCAAGCAGGTCGCCTAGCCGCACCCGGCCCGCGCGATGCCCAGCGCCTTGAACGACCTCGCCTATGGCGCGCATGACCGCCAGGCGCTCGATCTTTTTCTCCCCGCGGGGCAGAACGCCCCCGCCCGCCTCTTCTTTTTTATTCACGGCGGCGGCTGGCGCGGCGGCGACAAGTCCGAGTATCACGCCCTGGCCCAAGCCCTCACGCCCTTCGGCTACGCCGTCGCCTTTCCCAACTACCGCCTCGCGCCCGCCGATCCCTACCCCGCCCAAATCGCCGACGTAGCCTCCGCCCTCGGCTATTTGGCCGCCAACGCCCGCGACCTCAACCTTGACCTTGCCGGGGTTTGCCTGGCCGGCCATTCCTCCGGCGGCCATCTGGCGTCCCTGCTGGCGCTGCACCCGGCGTATCTCGCGGCCCAGCACCTGCACCCGCGGCAAATCGCCGGAGTGGTTTCGATCTGCGGCGTTTACGACCTGCTGCGCTACCATCCCTCCGCCAACGGCCACGGTGGCGGCGTGCCGCAGTTCGCGGAGTACCTGACCGCCATCTTCGGCTCCGACCCCGCCGCCTACGCCGCGGCTTCCCCGCTCACCCACGCCGCCGCCGGCGCACCGCCGCATTTCCTGGCCTACGCCGAACGCGACTATCCCGGCGCCGACGAACAGGCCATGGCCATGCGCGATCGCCTGGAAGCCGCCGGCGGCCGGGCCCGCGTGCTGCGCGTCTCCGACCGCGACCACGTGACCATCCTCACCGGCGTCCGCTCCATGCTCGATCCCCTCGCGGTCAATCTGGCTCTATTTCTCCGCTCCATCCGCTAAAACGCCACGGCGGGTGGGGTCGGGCACGGCGATCCGCGGCGCGCCGCCGTGGGCCGCGCCTTACCGGCGGCTGGTGCGCTCTTCGCCCTGGGTCCACTGCTTCATGCTGCGCAGATTCATCTGCTCGATCCGCCCCAAAATGCGGGCAATGCGGTTCAAGCGGTTGCTGACCGCCCATAGCGGCAGCGTCACCAGCAGGAAAATCCCGATCAATAGGACCGTTAATTCCATCCCCGAGCAGTGTAAACGCAATTCCGGCTGCATTGACGGAGGCCGGCCCCAGCCCCGCTCAGGCTGGGCGTCCCGCTTACGCGCCCGGCCGCCCACCGCGCCCTGCCCATGCCCGCGGCGTTGCCATGCTTGATTCCTTCTGTCCACACGGCGAGGCCTAGGGGATTCGCCTGGGCGCGGGGTCAGTTCCAATGCCGGTTTCTCAGGCAGTACCAGGACGGACACTAAGGACAACTACTGAACTGCGCTACAGGCATTGTAGAATCGGGCTTCGTTAGCTCCCATTTATGGCTAGCCACCGGCAACTCGCCGCTGTTCTGCCGCCACCGGGCCGCCTGCACCGGCCCGCGCTGCGCCGCCGCGCCGCCGCGCCGCCGGATGCGGGCCAGTTGGTGGGACCGGGCGTGTTGCACCTGCGGGTTCCCGCCGCGACGGCGGTTAAAATCCGCCAATGGCTGGAGATGCAGCGCCAACCCTGCGTCCGCCAAAATGACTGCTTCAGCATCGCGGTTAACGCTTCCGATCCGGTGGATTTCATCACCGCCCTGCGCGGCATGCTGTCCGCCACCGAACAGGCCGCCACCCGAGCCTTATTTCAACCTACGGGAAGAGAACTGACCTTGTCCGATTACTTCGCCATGCAATCGCTCGATGGGCTGCTGGCCCGCCAAGACGCCGCCTGGCTGACTTCGCTGCTGGCGCGCCAGGGCTTGGCGATGCACTTCCAGCCCATTGTCGCCGCCGCGGACCGCCGCCTGTTCGCCTATGAGTGCCTAATGCGCGGCGATGAAGCCGGTTCCCTGATTCCGCCCAGCCGCATGCTGGAGGTCGCCCGCAAGGCCGAACTCAGCCACCGCCTCGATGCCGCCGCCCGCCAAGCCGCGTTTCGCGCCACGGCGCGCCATGGCATCCAAACCAAGGTCTTCGTCAACTTCAGCGCCGCCGCCATCTACGACCCGATGGCCTGCCTGGCCAATACCGTCGAACTCATCTCCGAACTGGGCCTGCGGCGCGACCAATTCGTCTTCGAGGCGGTGGAAAGCGACGCCGGGGAGGATCTGGGCCATCTGCGCACGCTGCTGGAGTGTTTCCGCCGCGCCGGCTTCGCCGTGGCCCTGGATGACCTGACCGCCGGCTACGATTCCCTGCGCCGCTTGGAGACGCTGACACCGGATTACATCAAGCTGGACATGGAAATCATCTCCGGCGTGGACCGCGATCCCTACAAAGGCCTGATCGCCGCGCGCCTGCTGGAAACCGCCCGTTCGCTGGGCGTGCAGTCGGTGGCCGAGGGCGTGGAAACCGCCGCCGAGTTCGCCTGGGCCCGCGATCACGGCGCCGATTTCGTCCAGGGCTTTTACGTCGCCCAGCCCGCTTCCCCGCCGCCGGCTCTCGCCGCGTTTGCGCGAGCCTGACTTCCTGCGCCGTGGGCGCACGCGACGCGTGCTGGTTCCGCGGCATCCTCGGCTCCGCCGGGCGCGGACCGGCTCTGCCCCCGGGTTCCTGACTCACGCCGCGCAGCAGGAGAGCTTCTTCACATCCTTGCGGAAGGCCTGCGCCGCGAGCTTTAGGCCCTCGGCATTGGTCAGATAGGGGTGAAACAGGGCGGCGATATCCTCCACGCGGATGTGGAAGCGCATCGCCATCACCGCGGACTCGATCATGTCACCCGCCTCCGGGGCCACGATGTGCGCCCCTAGGAGTTCGCCCGCGGCGTTCGCCACCAGTTTGATCAGCCCGCGCGTGTCGCGCGCCGCCAGCGCGCGCGGGACATACGTCATGGGAAGCTGGGCCACGCGGACGTCCGCGCCCGCCGCCCGCGCCTGCGCCTCGGTGACGCCCACCGACGCGACCGCGGGATCGGTAAAGGTCACGCGGGGCAGCGCCGTCAAATCATAGCGGCGTTGGTTGCCGCCGAGCGCGTTTGCGGCCGCCAGATTGCCGGCATACGCGGCGACGTAGACGAACATGGGATCGCCGGCGGCGTCGCCCGCAGCGTACACTCCCGTGCGGCTGGTTTGCAAAAACTCATCCACCGTGATTTCGCCCTTGGACCCCAAACGGATGCCAGCCTCCTCCAATCCCAACCCGGCGGTATTGGCCCGCCGGCCGGTCGCTACGAGCAACTGCTCGGCCGCCAGCATCTGTTCCCCTCCCCCAGCCTGGCGGTAGCGCACTTGATAGCCGCCTGGGCCGCCGGCGACGCTGGACACGGCCGCACCCGTGACAATGGCCAGGCCTTCCTCGCGCAGGTAGCCCGCCAGTGCGCTGCTGATCTCCGCATCCTCGGCCGCCACGATTTGGGGCATCGCCTCCAGCACCGTTACCTGGCTGCCCAGCCGGGCAAACATCTGCGCTAGCTCCAGACCCACCGCGCTACCGCCAATGACAATTAGCCGTTTCGGAACTTCCTCGAGTGCGAGCGCCTGGGTGCTGGTCAAATAGCCCGTTTCCGCCAGCCCCGCGATCGGCGGCGCCCAGGGATGGGCGCCGGTCGCGAGCACGACCTTGCGCGCGCGCGCCGCTTGGCCGTCAATCGTCACGCCGCCATCGGCGGCGAACCGGGCGCGCCCTTGGAGCAGCGTGATTTGCGGATAGGCCGCCAATACGTCCCAGTACTTCTGCTGCCGGAGAGCGGCGACCAAGTCGTCTTTCTGGGCTACCACCGCCCGCATTTCGGGCGGCCCAGCCTGGGTGCGGGTGCCGGAGAAAGGGGAATGCGCAGACCGGTACTGTGCTTCCGCCGCGCGAATCATGGTCTTCGACGGCACGCAGCCGACGTTGACGCAGGTTCCTCCCAGCGTCCCCTGCTCGACCATCAGCACCGAGGCGCCCGTCTCCGCCGCAGCGATGGCGGCCGCGAACCCCGCCGAACCGCCCCCGATCACCAGCAGCTCCGCGGCGTCTCCGCCGCCCCGTGCGACCGGCACGCGATCCCTGGCCTGTCCGGCCGTGGCGCGCTCGCTAGCGTCGCCGGCACGGTCGGTCGGGGCGCCGGATCCAGCCGCGGAGTTCTCCTCCGCCCTGGCTGCCGTGACCGTGTAGCCCGCCGCCGCGACCGCGCTCCGCAGCTGCTCTTCGCTCACGCTGGGCGCGGCGGAAATCCGCGCACTCCGCGATGGGAAGCTGGCGCGGCTTTCCGTTACGCCAGGAATGCTCCGCAGCGCCCGGTCAATGGTGACGGCGCAGTGCTCGCAG
>JAKAUF010000448.1 GCA_021827785.1 Acidobacteriota bacterium
GCCGCCGCGCGTTCCGCGCGGGCGGAAAAATATCCCGTAAATCCGCATCCATCGCCGGATCGGCGGGCACGGCGGGCTGTTGCGCCGCCGCCGCGCGATAGAACTCGCCGACGGTCATCTTCATTTCCCGCACCGTGAAGTCGGGACGGCCATGGCGCAGCACCGGCGCCCGTCCGCCCACCTCCGCCGCCACCCGCTCCACATACTCCAGCTTGCCCAGCGCCGGCCAGTGACGGTATTTCTCCCGCCATCCGGAGCCGGGCGTCAGCCATACGGCGAAGGTTTCGGCGAAGTCCTCGTCGGGGTGTTTCTGCGCATACCAGCCGGCGATATGCCGCACATAGTCGCGGGAAAAGGCCACCGGATGGTAGTGGTCCCGGTACGGCCGGCGGTAGGGCCCAAACCAGTGCCGCCATTCCGGCCGGCGGTAGAGGCGGTAGGCGTAGTTGAAGGCGTGGCCGGCCTCATGCCGCAGGTACATCAGGATCTCCCGGCGGTCCTCTAAATCGTTCAACTCCCGTTCCCGCCGCGCCAGGCGGCGGTCGGCAAGATAGAACGGTATGCCGATCACCGGCTCCCCCGAAGGGCAACCCCACTCATCAGTCAAGTAACACATCGGCTGAAAGTGGCTCAGTCCCTTGGCCTCTAACTCCCGGTACAGCCGCCGCACCGGCGCCGCTAGCGGCGAGCCGGGAATGCGCAGCCCGAGGTCGCAGATGCGCCGGTCCAAGATGGAGCGAGCGGATGGGCGGTGGGCAAGTCGGGCCATGGTGGGCGGCCAGCGCCGCGCCGGCAACGCCTTTCGTGTCTTCCTTGCAAACCGTAGCACGCCGCGCCCCGCGGCCGGGAGCAAACGGGGTTGGCGAGCGCGGCACTGACCGTATTGCCAGGCTTTGGCGCCGCGCCGCGCGCGCCGTGGCCGCGGCCATTCTCCCCCGGTTGCGCCGCCGCCAGGGCTAGCGCGCCAGCTGCCCGTTGCGCAGTTCGGCGATCACCGCGCCGTGCTGCTGCCGCACCAGCTCCCGTACCGCCGCGTCGTCGTCCGTGGCGCACTCCACCCGGCGCGTATAGTGCACCTGGCCGCCGCGGAAGATCGTGGTCTCGATCGCCAGGCCGTCCTCGTCGCCATCCTCGCTGCGCCGGCGGCAGGGCTCCGTCTGCACGTGAAACGACTCTCCGCCCAGTTCCACCACGCTGTTGTAGCCAAACCCGCGCGTCATGCTCTTCCGACTCGCTCCGCCGCTGAACGCCGCCTTGACACTGCCTTCGCTAGCCTCTTATATTGTTATGTTTTCCGCTATTCCACGGCTCAGCCGTGGGCGAGTATACCATCGGACGGGTTAATTCCACCCGCGAAATCGCCGCCATGACTTCCACCCCCAGCTACATGGCCAACTACTTGCCGATCTTGATTCAGTTCGTGCTGGCGTTGGCGCTGGCGCTGGGGCTGATTGTCGCCTCCCGTCTGATCGGCCAGCGGCGCCCTGGCAAGATCAAGCTTTCCCCCTACGAATGCGGCATGACCCCCAAGGGGGACGTGCGCAGCGGGTTCGCCGTCAAGTTCTACCTGGTCGCCATCGTTTTCATTTTGTTCGACATCGAAGCCGTCTTTCTGCTGCCCTGGGCGGTCGAGTTCCGCCGCCTGCGGGCGCTGGGCTTCGTGGAGATGATCGTCTACATCGCCATCGTGCTGGCCGGCTTCACCTATATTTGGAAACGCGGCGTGCTGGACTGGAACACCCCCGAGCGCAACGAACCGACCCTGCCGCCCTCCGTCGCCCGCACCGGCAACCGTTAACCCGCTCTTGGACGCGAAAGCCGAATTGACTCCGAACCCACCCCAGCCGCCTTCTCCATCGCCCGACGCCGCGACGCCGCCTGACTGGCGCCAACAAGCCGCCGCGCGCCGCCTCTTGGATTGGAACCCGGAGGCGATCCTGGACGGCCAGTTCGCCCTGGGGGAACTCAGCCTGACCATCGCCGCCGCGGCCTTGCCCACCGTGGCCGCCTGGCTGCGCGACGACGCCGAACTGCGCTTCGACCTGCTCGCCGATATCACCTGCGTGGATCATTTCCCCGCCGATCCCCGCTTCGCCGTCGTCTACCAGCTTTACTCCACCTCCCGCCATCATTGGCTGCGCCTCAAGGTCCGCACCAACGCCGACCAGGCGGTGCCGAGCCTGACGCCGGTCTGGCCCAGCGCCAACTGGTGCGAGCGCGAGGTCTTCGACTTGTTCGGCGTGCAGTTCGCCGGCCATCCGTTCCTGCGCCGCATCATGATGCCGGATAATTGGGAAGGGCATCCCATGCGCAAGGACTATCCCGTCGAAGGGTACCGCTAGATGCCGGAACTGACCCAAGCTCCGGGCGTGGATACCGAAACCACCGGCCACAACTTGATTCTGAACATGGGGCCGCAGCACCCCTCCACCCACGGCGTGCTGCGCCTCATCCTGGAAATCGACGGCGAAATGGTCGTCCGCGCCCTGCCCGATATCGGCTATCTGCACACCGGCATCGAGAAAAGCGCGGAATCCAAGTTCTACCAGCAGGTGGTCACGCTCACCGACCGCATTGACTACCTGGCGCCGATGACCAACAACCTCTGCTACGTGCTGGCGGTGGAGAAGCTGTTGGGCCTGGAAGTCCCCCGCCGCGCGCGGTGGGTCCGGGTGCTGCTCAATGAGCTGACGCGCCTCAACAGCCATCTGGTCTGGCTGGGCTCGCACGCCTTGGACATCGGCGCCATGACCGTGTTCCTCTACTGCTTCCGCGAGCGCGAGGAACTGCTGAAGATTTTCGAGTACGTCAGCGGCCAGCGGATGATGACCTCCTACTTCCGTGTCGGCGGCCTCGCCCTGGAGCCGCCGCTGGGCATGCTGGAGCGTATCCGCACGTTCTTGGACGCCTTCCCAGCCAAGATTGACGAATACGAAAACCTGCTGACCGCCAACGCCATCTGGGTCGGCCGCACCCGGGGGGTCGGCGTCATCTCCGCCGCCGACGCCGTCGCCTTGGGCCTGACCGGCCCCTGCCTGCGCGCCAGCGGCATGCCGCTGGATCTGCGCAAGGACAATCCCTACTCCAGCTACGACGAGTTCGACTTCAACGTACCCGTGCGCACGGAGGGCGACGTCTACGCCCGCTATTTGGTGCGCGTCGAGGAGATGCGGGAAAGCGTCAAGATTGCCCGCCAGGCGCTGGAAGGCATGCCCGAGGGCGCTTGGAAGGCCGAGGTGAACGGCGTCGTCCTGCCTGACCGCGATCGGATGAAGTCGGAGATGGAGGCGCTGATCTATCACTTCAAGATCGTCACCGAGGGCTTCCGCGTGCCGCCGGGCGAAGTGTTCCAGGCCATCGAGTCGCCGCGCGGCATCATGGGCTACTACATCGTCGCCGACGGCACGGCCAAACCCTACCGCTGCCACATGCGCGCCGCCTCCTTCGCCAACTTGCAGGCGCTGCCCCGGATGATCGAGGGCCGGCTGATCGCCGACGTCGTCGCCGTCATCGGCAGCATTGATATCATCCTGGGCGATGTGGACCGCTAATGAAGAACGCACCGAACAGGGCCGTTGGCCGCGCCGCGAACGATGGCGAACCCGGAAACGGAAACCGTAAGGCGCGGACGCGATTCTCCGCCATCCCCGCGCAGGCCAGCCACCGCCATGTCCGTCTTTAGCCCCGCAACCCGAGACCGCTTCGAACGGCTGGCCGCCAGCTATCCGCAGGCCCGCTCCGCCCTGGTGCCCATGCTGCTCTATGCCCAGGACGAACTCGGCTATCTGCCTCCGGAGGCGATCGCCGAGATCGCCGCCCTGCTGGGCGAAACCGAGCTGGCGGTGCGGGAGGTCATCGGCTACTACTCCATGCTGCGCACCGCGCCCGCCGGCCGGTACCACGTGCAGGTTTGCACCAACATCAGCTGCATGCTGCGCGGCGGCGAGGAGATTCTGGGCCATTGCCAGCGCCGCTTGGGCATCCACAACCGCCAGACCACGCCGGACGGCATGTTTTCCATCGAGGAGGTCGAGTGCATGGGCGCCTGCGCCTGGGCCCCGGCCCTCCAGGTCAACTACGACTTTCACCAGGAACTCGACCCCGCCAAGGTGGATGAGATTCTGGAAAAGTACCGGAGGCAAGGCTAGCCGTGGCCGAACGCCCCGCCTATCCCGCCGCGCATCCCGCGGAAGTCCGCGTCGTCAGCCAGCGCTTCGGCGATCCCCGCGCCGCCACCCTGGCCGGCTATCTCGACACCGGCGGCTACCAAGCCCTGGGCAAGGCGCTGGGGCTGAACGGCGGCGAGGCGATGGCGCCCGAGGCCATCATCGAGGAGGTCAAGAAGTCCTCCCTGCGCGGCCGCGGCGGCGCCGGCTTTCCCACCGGCCTCAAGTGGTCCTTCATTCCCAAGGGCGGCGACAAGCCGAAATACGTCCTCTGCAACGCCGACGAAAGCGAGCCCGGCACCTGCAAGGACCGCCTGATTCTGGAGTACGACCCGTTCGCCATCATCGAGGGCATCACCATCGCCGGCCGGGCCATCGGCGCGCAGCGCGGCTTCATCTACATCCGCGGCGAATACCGCTACGTGCTGGACATCATGCAGCGCGCCTTGGCCGAAGCCTACGCGGCCGGCTATCTGGGCGCCAACATCCGCGGCAGCGGGTTTTCCTTCGACATCCTCGCCCACACCGGCGCCGGCGCCTATGAGTGCGGCGAGGAATCGGCCCTGATGGAGTCGCTGGAGGGCAAGCGCGGCATTCCCCGGCTCAAGCCTCCCTTCCCCGCCATCAGCGGGCTCTACGGCTGCCCCACGGTCATCAACAACGTCGAGACCCTGGCCTCGGTGCCGCCGATCATTCTCCGCGGCGGCGACTGGTTCCTCAATATCGGCCTGCCGAAAAACGGCGGACCGCGCCTGTTCTCCCTCAGCGGCCAGGTGCGGAACCGCGGCGTCTACGAACTGCCGCTGGGCTTTCCCCTGCGCCGCCTGATCGAGGAGGTCGGCGGCGGCGTCCTCGGCGGCAGCTTGAAAGCCGTCGTCCCCGGCGGCTCCTCCACGCCCATCTTCACCGCCGAGGAGGCGCTGGGCCTGAACCTGGACTACGATTCGGTGGGCAAAGCGGGCTCCTTCCTCGGCTCCGGCGGCGTAGTGGTCATCAACGACCGCACCTGCATGGTGAAGTTCGCGCTGCGCGTCATGCAGTTCTACCGGCATGAAAGCTGCGGCTGGTGCGTTCCCTGCCGGGAAGGCACCAACTGGCTGCAACTGGCCCTCACCCGCTTTCACCGCGGCGATGGCCGGCCGGAGGACGTGGACCTGTTCACCGACGTGGCGCAGAACATCCTGGGCCGCACCCTTTGCCCGCTGGGAGATGCCGCCGCGATGCCCATCCTCAGCATCGTGCGCAAGTTCCGTTCGGAATTCGAAGATCACCTGCACGGCCGCCCCTGCCCGTTCGCCGCGGAGTCCAGCGCCGTGCCCGTCGCCTAAGCCATGCCCGAGACCCCGTCCCAACCCGCTCCCGCCGCCGGCGCTCCGCCCGCCCCGGCCAAGGTGCATTTCACCGTCAACGGCCACGCCCTAGCCGCGGCGCCGGGGACGCTGCTGATCGAGGCCTGCCGCGCCGCCAACATCGAGATCCCCTCGTTCTGCTACTACCCCAAGCTCTCCCTCCAGGCCGCCTGCCGCATGTGCCTGGTGGAGGTGGAGAAGATCCCCAAGCTTCAGACCGCCTGCACCACCGTCATCGCCGAGGGCATGGTGGTCCATACCGAAACGCCGACGGTGCAGGCTGCGCGCAAGTCGGCGATCGAGTTCATCCTCACCAACCACCCCCTGGACTGCCCTGTCTGCGATGCCGGCGGCGAGTGCGAACTCCAGGACATGACCTTTCGCTACGGCGCCGCCGTCAGCCGCTTCGACGAGCCCAAGCGCCACCGCGACGAGCAGCAATGGTCGCCGGTGGTCTACTACGACCGCCCGCGCTGCATCCTCTGCTACCGCTGCGTCCGAGTCTGCGGCGAGGGCATGGACGTCTGGGCCCTGGGGGTGGGCAATCGCGGCATCCTGGCCACCATCCTGCCCAACCACCAGGACCATCTGGAATGCGAAGAGTGCGGCATGTGCATTGACATCTGCCCCGTCGGCGCGCTCACCAGCGGCGCCTACCGCTACCAGACCCGGCCCTGGGAGATGCAGCATGTCGGCGCCATCTGCGCCTTCTGCGGCGATGGCTGCAAGACCACGCTGGGCGTCCGCAACGGCGTCATCCTGCGCGGCGACAACCGCGACAAGAACGGCATTAACGGCGATTTTCTCTGCGTCAAGGGCCGATACGGCGCCGACTTCACGCGCCATCCCGAACGGCTGAAAAGCCCCTTGGTGCGCGACGCCTCCGGCGAGCTGCGCCCGGTGAGCTGGGCCTACGCCCTGGAAACCATCACCGACCGCTGGCGCGGCATTCAAGCCGCCCACGGCAAGTTCGGCGTGATCGGCTCGACCCGCTGCACCAACGAGGAAAGCTACCAGCTGCAAAAGCTGGCGCGCCGCGTGCTCGGCACTAACCACGTGGACCACCACCGCAGCGCCGACTTCCCCGCTCTCTTCGATGCCCTGGCGCAGCCCGGCGGCGCCGCCGCCCGGCCCCTGCCGCAACTGGCCGATTCCGGCGCCCTCAAAACCGCGAAGGCGGTGCTGCTGGTCGGCGGCGACCCGACCCAGGAACACCCCTTGCTGGCCTGGAACCTGCGCTGGGCCCACCGCCTCGCCGGCGCCAGCCTGTACGTCCTCAACCGCCGCGACATTCGCCTGCGCCGCCAGGCGCGCCGCATGGCCCTGCTGACGCATGGCACCGAGGCCGACGCGGTCCGCTATTTGGCCGCGCCGCAG
>JAKAUF010000154.1 GCA_021827785.1 Acidobacteriota bacterium
GCGCGCGAGCTGGCGGGCTTCATGTGGGCGGGCATGCAGGCGCTGGCGCGGCGGCCGCCGGCGGCGCCGGGGGCTTGACGGGAAGTGAACATTTGTTTTATACATTTGTTTGATAACACCTAGGGGCTGGCGGCCGGACGGGCCAACCCAGCGGAACTTTTTGCCGCCGGCGCCGTAGTGACCCACCAGGAACCGCATGACGCTGACCGGATTCACCGCCAAAAGCGCGCTGCGCAACCGTCGGCGCAGCCTGCTGACCATCCTCAGCATCGCCTTTTCCTTGTTGCTGCTGACGCTGATGATGGCGGTCTGGCGGGGCTTCTATTTGACCAAGGGCACGCCGGCAGGGGCGCGGCGGCTGATGGTCCGCAACCGCACGTCGCTGACCTTCCCGCTGCCGGCCTATTACGGCCAGAAGATCGCGGCGGTGCCCGGAGTGAAGGCCGTGGCGCCGGCGCTTTGGTTCGGCGGCGTCTACAAGAACAACAAACCGCAAAACTTCTTCGCCCAGATCGGCACCGACCCGAAAACGTTCTTTCAGGTGTACCCGGATTACGGCATTCCCCCGGCGCAATGGGCCGCCTGGCGCCGCGACCGCGCCGGCTGCGTGGTGGATGCGCGCCTGATGGCGCAGCATCATTGGCATTTGGGCCAGCATTTGTTCATCAAGGGCACCATTTTTCCGGTGACGCTGCAATTGACCGTGGACGGCGTGTTTCACGCCCCGCCGGGTTTCGAGGCCATCTATTTCAACCAGAAATATCTGCAAAAGGCGATGCCGCCGCTCACCTCCATCGCCGGCATGTTTTACGTTCTGACGGATTCCAGCAAGAACGTCAGCCGGGTGGAACGCACCATTGACGGGATGTTCCAGAACTCCCCGGCGCCGACGCGCAGCGAAACGGAACGGGCATTTTTCCTCGGCTTCGTCAACATGCTCGGCAATATCAAGGCGTTCATCCTGGCGATTTCCCTGGCCGTGGTGTTCGCCATTCTGCTGGTGAGCGCCAACACCATGGCCATGTCCATTCGCGAGCGTATTCGCGAGGTCGCGGTGCTGAAGACGCTGGGCTTCACGCAACGCGGCGTCGTCGGGCTGTTCGTGGGCGAGGCGGTGGCGATCGCGCTGCTGGGCGGGATTTTGGGCACGGCCGGCGCTGCCGGGCTGATTGCCATGGGCGGCCAGTCCCCGCAGGGGGCATTGCTGAAGGCGTTCACGGTGACGCCGGGCATTGTGGCCGCCGCCTTGTTGGTGGCGGTCGTGGTGGGCCTGGTCAGCGCGGCGCTTCCCGCCTGGCGGGCGGCACAGCACAGCATCGTGGAAGGATTGCGGCACGCGGGCTGAGCGGAGGGCGGCGGGCGATGGCGATACCAATTACCTATAACCTGCGGCATCTGCGGCAACGGCCGGGAGCGACGGCGATGACCGCCGTGGGCATTGCCCTTACGGTGGCGATCGCGCTGTTTATTCTGGCCCTGCTCGGCGGTCTGCGGCAGGCATTCGCCCGCAGCGGGCAGCCGCTGAACGTGCTGGTGCTGCGCAAGGGCTCGACGGCCGAGGTCAGCAGCACGGTGACCGAACAGCAGGCGGCGCTGCTGCGAACCATGCCGGGGATCGCCAAAAATGCCGCCGGGCAGCCGATGGTTTCGCCGGAGCTGGTGGTGGTGGTCTCCCTGCCGCAGCGCGACGGCGCCGGACCGAACAACGTCACGGTGCGGGGCTTGGGCCCGATTGGCATGCAGCTGCGGCCTCAGGTGCATTTGGTGCAGGGGCGATGGTTCCATGCCGGACAGCGGGAGGTGGACGTCAGCCAGTCGGTGGCCCGCCGCTATCGGCACGCCCACGTGGGCGGGTCGATCCGTTTTGGACAAGGGCAATGGCGGGTGGTGGGCATCTTCGCCGCCGGCAACACCGCGCCGAGTTCGGAAATTTGGGGTGACGTCCATCAGATGCAAGGCGACTTCCAGCGGCAGGGAGTGTTTTCCAGTGTGCTGCTGCAAGCGGCCAGCCCGGTGGAGGCCAGCGCCCTGGTCCGCCGGGTCAGCAGCGACCAGCAATTGGAACTGCATGGAACCCACGAGCAGGCCTATTACGCCCAACAGACGCAGTCGGGGGCGCCGATCGAGTTCGTCGGTTGGGTGGTGGCGCTGATCATGGCCATCGGCTCCTGCTTCGCGGCGATGAACACCATGTACGCCGCCGTCGCCTACCGCGAACGGGAGATCGGCACGCTGCGCATGCTGGGCTTCTCCCGGCCCAGCATCCTGGGCTGCTTCGTCCTGGAAAGCCTGATGCTGGCGGTGCTAGGTTGGGCGCTGGCGGTGGTGGTGATGCTGCCTCTGAACGGCCTGACCACGGGCACCATGAACAACGCCACCTTCAGCGAGGTGGTGTTCCAAATCAAGATGACGCCGGCGGTGCTGGGCTGGGCGCTGGCGTTCGCGCTGCTGATGGGCTTGATCGGCGGCCTAGCGCCGGCGTGGCAGGCGGCGCGGCGGGAAATCGTGAGCGCACTGCGCGCCTAGGCGGGGTCACGAACATGGCCAGTTCCACCGACGATCTCAAGAGCCTGCGGATTGACCGCTCCTCCCCGCCCCCATCGCGGCGGGGACGAACCGTGGCGGTTGCCATGGCCGTGCTCGTGGCCGTGCTGGCGTTCGCCGCCTGGCGTTTGCTGGCGCCGAAGCCATTGGCGGTGCGCGTCGCCATCGCCGCGGCGCCCAGTGCGGCGGCGGACCCGGTGGCCCTGACGGCGACCGGCTATGTCGTGGCCCATCACACGATCTATGTGAACAGCAAGGTAACCGGCAAAATCGCCTGGGTCGGCGTCGAGAAGGGCGATCATGTGCGCAAGGGACAGGTGCTGGTGCGACTGGACGACCGGGAGTTCCAGGCGCAGGTGCTGGAGGCGCAAGGGGCCTATGACAATGCCCGCGCCTATTGGCTGGAACTGAAACGGGGCTCGCGGCCGCAGCAGATCGCCCAGGCGCGCCACACCCTGCGGCAGGCGCAAGCCACGCTGGCGAACGACCGGCTCAACCTGCAACGCACCCAGGCGCTGGCGGCCCAGGGCATTGACGCGAAACAGACGCTGGACAACGCTCTCGCGACCTACCGCGCCCAGGCGCAGAACGTGGCGGCGCTGGAACAGGCCTATCAATTACTCAAGGTCGGCAGCCGGCGCGAGGATATCGCCCGCGCGTACGGCAGCATGCTGGAAGCGCAAGGCCAACTGGAATACGCCCAAGCGCAGCTCGCGGCCACCCAAATCCGCGCCCCGGTCACCGGCACCATCTTGGACCGCACCGCGGAAGTCGGCGAGCTGGTGACGGCGGAGTTCGCCAGCACCGCCACGGGCGGGCCGGTGGGTTCGGTCGTGACCCTGGCGAACCTGAAGGACATCCAGGTGCAGCTCGACATCGCCGAGGCGGACTTCGGCCGGCTTCGCAAGAGAATGCAGGCGATTCTTTGGACCGACACCTACCCGAACCGGAAATACCACGGTTATCTCGCTCAAGTTTCGCCGGAGGCGAATGAAGAGAAGGCCACCATTCAGGTGAAGGTGCAGGTGCTCCACCCCGACCGCTATCTCCGGCCGGAGATGAACGCCACGGTGCAATTCCTCAGCCCGCGCCAGCCGGCTGCGGCGGCGCCACGGGGCGTGGCCGTGCCCTCCGCCGCCATCCATCGGCGGAACGGTCGCCCGTTTGTCTGGCTGGCGTTTCGCGGCCGGGCATTGCGCCGCGGCGTGCAGGTCACCGGGCAAACCGCCGACGCGACCCTGGTCACCGGGCTAGATGGCGGCGAGCAGGTCATCACCAAGGCGCCGGCCGGCCTGCGCGCCGGCGACCGCATCCACATTCAGACCTCGGGAGATTAGTCATGACCACCACCGCCCCCTTCCCTGCCCCGGCCAAGACCGTCGCCGAACCCGACATCGTGGAGGCGGAACATATTGGCAAGGTGTTTCACCGCGACAGCTTCGAAGTCGTGGCGCTCGAGGACGTCTCCCTAACTATCGCCCGCGGGGATTTCGTGGCGCTGATGGGCCCGTCGGGTTCGGGCAAGACCACGCTGTTGAACATGATCGCGGCGGTGGACCGTCCCACCAGCGGCACCATGCGCGTCATGGGCCAGGATATTTACCGGTTGAACGATCGCGAGGCAGCGCGCTGGCGCAACGAGAAGATTGGCTACATCTTCCAGACGTTCAACTTGATCCCGGTGCTCACGGCGGCGGAGAATGTCGAACTGCCACTACTTTTGACCCGGCTGTCGAAAGGTGAACGGCGGGAGCATGTGGAGACGGCGCTCCGGCTGGTGGGCTTGCAGGACCGCATGGGCCACTTGCCGAAGCAGCTTTCCGGCGGACAAGAACAGCGCGTCGCCATCGCGCGAGCCATTGTCTCCGATCCGGCGATCCTTCTGGCCGACGAGCCCACCGGCGACTTGGACCGGCAATCGGCGGCGGAGGTGCTGGAGATCATGACCCGCCTGAACCAAGAATTCCGCAAGACGGTGGTGATGGTTACCCACGACGCGCATGCCGCGGGCTACGCCCATGTCACGCGCCATCTGGAAAAAGGCCATCTCCAGGCCTAGAGGCCGCCTGGCTGCGCCCGGCTAGGCGGGAGAGGGCGGCGCCGGTGCCGGCCGCAGCGCGCGGACGGCGGCGATGACCCGGCTGGCCGCGAAGTCCACCTCCTCCGCGGTGGTGAACCGCCCGAGGCCAAAACGCAAGGCTGACTGCGCCCATTCCTTGGGCACGCCCATCGCCAGCAGGACATACGACGGCCCGCCGGTTCCCGCCGTGCAGGCCGACCCGGCGGAAATGGCGAGATCGCCCAGTTCCATCATCAGCACTTCGCCGTCCATTTCTTCAAAACACACGTTCAGATTGTGCGGCAACCGGTGCTTGAGACTGCCGTTAACGTGGATGCCCGGCAACGCCGCCAGCAACTGATTCTTCAGGCGGTCGCGCAATCCCGCCAGCCGCACGCTTTCCGCCGCCATCTCCTGCATCGCAAGCGCCGCCGCCTCCCCCAGTGCGACGATGCCCGGAACGTTCAGCGTACCGGAGCGCAGACCGCGTTCTTGGCCCCCGCCCTCGATTTCCGCCATCAGGCCCGGTACGCTGCCGCGGCGGATGTATAACGCGCCGATCCCCTTGGGCGCATACATCTTATGGCCGGAAAGAGAAATCAGATCCGCGGCCCAAGCCGAGGCGTCAATGGGAATTTTGCCTGCCGCCTGAGCGGCGTCCGAGTGCAGCGGAATTCCGCGCTCCCGCGCCAACCGGCCGATGGCGGGCAAATCTTGCAGTACCCCGGTTTCATTATTGGCGGCCATGACGCTGATCAACGCGGTCTGGGGTTTCAGCGCCGCGCGCAAGCGCTCCAAATCCAGCCGTCCGTCGCCGCCGACAGGAAGAAAGGTCACTTCGTGGCCAGCCCGGGCCAGCGACTTGCAGGGGTCGAGCACGGCGTGATGTTCGGTGGCTACGGTGACCAGATGCGCGCCGGGGCGGCGTCGCATGACCCCCTTGATGGCGAGGTTATTGCTTTCGGTGGCGCCGCTGGTGAAGATGATTTCGTCCGCCACGGCGCCGATCAGCTTGGCGACCTGGCCGCGGGCGTGAGCCACCGCCGCCTCCGCCTGCCAGCCGAAATGATGGCGGCTGGCGGGATTTCCAAATTGGGTGGTGAAGAACGGCGACATGGCCGCCAGCACCCTGCGGTCCACTGGGGTGGTGGCGTGATAATCCAAATAAACTGGCGTCTGCACCCGATTTGCTCCGCGGAGAACATTCAGTGTACGGCGCGGGCGCACCCAGGTAAAGGCGCGCGCGTACAGGCCAGCCTTAGACCGGGCAGACAAGCGGCGGCAACCGCTCGCTGGCCGCGGGAACAGCTACTGCCGGGTCACGATCAAGCCGGCGGCGGGCATGGTTAGGCGCAGCAAACGCCCCCGTTGCAGGAGGAGATATACGGTCGCTTGGCTAGTCTCTGCGCGCAGTTGCTCTTCGCCCTGCTGGTGGCCGGGTCCATGGCCGCCAACCGGTATTTCCGTAAGCCGGACTTGGCCTGGATCGCCCGTATGGGGCACAAATACGGAAAACGTCTGTGTGCCGCCTTTGGACCAGTTATACCGGTCCGCCAGCGGTTCCCAGAGCGAATACACATTGGCGTCCAAGATCGCGGTGGTTGGCGGCAACTGGAACAGGAATGTTTGCGCCTGTCCATGCGCTGGCTGGTAGCGCGCGCGCAAGCGTTTGCTGGCAAAACGGACGGTGATGCGGTCCGCGCCCTGTCGCCATGCGTAGGCGCGCAAGCGTCCGCCGGCGAACCATTGCAACTCCGCCCGCTGCTTGATGCGCCCGCCGCCGACGCGGTATTGCAATTGGACTTGCAAACGCCCGCCGGCGCCGCGGTTGCGCAATTGAAAATGCTCTTGGCCCAAACGCGTGCCGTGCTGCGCGATGACCAACGTGCCGGAATCGTGCTTGGGCAACTGCGCGGGTGCGGCCAATCCCAAGGCCAGGGCGAGCAGGGAGACGGAGAGTAACGGACGGATCATAGCGGGAAGGGAGCGGACAAATGCGGGTGCGCCGCTGGGCGCGCCACCCATTGATAGATCTGATCCAGCACGCGGTCCGCAAGGAGTTCCGCACTCACGCCGGTCTCCCCGGCCGCGATGGGCACGGTCAGGTGGGCACGGCGATAGAACGGCAACCGCCGGGCGTGGAGTTCTCGGAACGAGGCTTCATCGCGGAACAAAGGCCGATTGGTGACCTGTGCGCAGCGCAGCAGCAACTCTTCCAGCGGCACATCCAGGAACACCACAACCCCGCCGGCGGCGAGCAGGCGCTCACAGTTGCTAGGCTGGGCGAAGGTCCCGCCACCCAAAGCCACGACCATACGGCGGCGCGCGGCCGCACCGAGCACCAACTCCAACTGCTCCCGCTCCAGGGCGCGAAAACCAGCCTCGCCGCGGCGGGCAAAGATATCCGGAATGGGCAGCCCCGCAGCCGCCTCGATGCGCTCATCCAAGTCACAGAAGTGCCAGCCCAGCCGCGCCGCCAGGCAGCGGCCCAAGGTGGTCTTGCCGCTGCCCATGAAGCCGGTCAACAAGATCGGATTGGGAGGTGGAGTGGGCGGCACAGGGCCAGATTAGCAGGGCGCGGGCAGCGCGCGGTCGAAGCGCGGGCAGGGCGCAGGCCGGACGCGGAGCGCGACCGGGCGCCGGACGCGGCCCCCCGACGGGCGCCGGCGACGTTGGCCGCGGACCGAAGCCGGCTGGGGCGGCCGGACGCGCTCCCACCGCACCCCCCAACTCCCGACCGTCGCCGCCCGCATCGTCGCCGCCCGCATCGTCGCCGCCTCCTGCGGCGCCGCGCGGCAGCGGCGCGCCGCCGCGGTTAGGCCGCTTGCGAGCGTTGACTGGCGGAATTGAGAACCTCAATCTCCGCCGGCGCCTCCCCCAACGAGCGCACGACCTGCAAGATGGACAAGGGCAGCGAACGGGACGAACTGATGCCCATTTTGCGATAGGCGCTTTCCAGGTGGCGCTTGACGGTTGAGATCCCGATGTGCAAATCCGTGGCGATTTGCCGGTTCTTTTTGCCCTGCAAGCATTCCGAGACGATATCAATTTCCCGCGCCGAGAGATGAAACTGGCGGGCCAAGGCTTGCCGGGTGTGATTGTCCAGCAGATTCATCTGCTCCGGTTTCGGCAACTGACTCTTGCGTTCGGTGGCCACCAGCAGCAGCAGCCGCGCTTCCCCCCCCTCCGCCTCCTCGCCCATCGCGGGCAGGATGGAGCAACTAATGGTGGTCGCGCCCAACTGGCTACGCTGCAAGCGCAGGCTCTCGGTGTGATAGGCGATGCCCGTCTGCAGCACCCGTTCACAGATGGTCCGCAGGCCGCTGAGGTCGAAGTCCGGCAGGCATTGGTCCATCGGCATGCCCAGGGTCTTTTTCGTGCGCAATCGGCTGTCCAACAACTCAAGAAAGGCGCCATTGGCGTCCTTGAGCTTCTGTTGAGCGGCATCGTAAATGGCCAGGCCCACGACTGGGTTCCGCCACAGCGATTCCAGCACCAGACTGCGCAATTTGCCGTTTTCACGCATGGGATTCCCCTTTGCAATCGCGCTCGCACGGGCGCTCGACGGGACCAATCCAACGGTAATCGCAAGCGGGCATGGCTGAGTTTGGCATTGGCTCCGACGGAAGGCGCGAGTGAGCTTTGCCTTTTCTACCTTGGTCCAACCTCGAAACGAGTGGAGTAGAGCGGCATGAGGTTGGAGGATTGCGGGCGGCAAAAGGTCGCACCAGGCGGAAGCCGAATTTGTCCCGCTGCCCAAAACGGGCATTTCGGCCCGACCACTGGCGGCACTGCCAGGCTGGAAACCGCGGCCTAACGGGTGCGGGCGATGGCCGGGGCAACATCCTCCTCCGGCACGGGATAGAGATACAGCCGCTCCAGCTCCCCTTTGAGGATCGCGAGGGCATCGCCCGGGGTGTCGGCGAAGCGAAACAGATCCAAGTCCTCGGCGGAGATGGTGCCCCACTCCACCAAGGCCTCGAAATTCAGCACCTGGCGCCAATAGGCTTCGCTATAGAGCAGGACGGTGATCTTCTTGGCTAGCTTCTGAGTCTGCGCCAAAGTCAGAATCTCCATCAACTCATCGAGCGTGCCGAAACCGCCGGGAAACACGACGAGCGCCTTGGCGGGGTAGGCGAACCAAAACTTGCGCATGAAGAAGTAATGAAACTCAAACGCCAGGCCCTCGGTGATATAGGGATTCGGGTGCTGCTCGAAGGGCAGACTGATGTTGAGGCCGATGGTCTTGCCTCCGGCTTCGCGGGCGCCCAGGTTGGCGGCTTCCATGATGCCCGGGCCGCCGCCGGAGGTCACGACGAAACGCCGGCGGCGGCTAGGCAGGCCGTCAGCCCAGCGGGTGAGCAGGCGGGCCAGTTCCCGCGCCTCCTCGTAATAGCGGGACAACTCCACCGCTCGCTCCCGGGCGCGGCGCGCCGGCGAACCGGCGGCGTCGGTGCAAGCCGCTAGCGCCGCTTGCGCCGCCGCTCGCGCCTGCACGCGGGCGGAACCGAAAAACACGATGGTGTCGTGGATATTCTCCCGCCGCAGGCGATGCAACGGCTCCAAGTACTCGGCCAAGACGCGCAGCGGCCGCGCATCGGGGCTGTTGAGAAAGAGCGGATTGGCATACGCCAGGAGCGGATGCTCGGACAGATCGTCGGTAGGGTCCATGGGAAGGCCAGGCCCGGCAGCGAGCCTGCAACTTATAATACTGAGAGGCGGGGAAAGACGGGGATGAGGGGGTCTGCCCTCATCGTATCCCGCAGCCAGCGGATCGCGAGCGGTCCGCCCCATCGTGGCCAAGGCAATCACTTCTTCGGCGGATGGCGTGAGCGCGAATTTCGCCGCGCTGGCGGCGCGCATTGCCGCCTTGCGCCCGGGCGCCGACCAGGAGTTGGTGGCGCGCGCTTACGCCTTTTCGCTGCAACATCACCAAAATCAGCGGCGCCGCTCCGGCGAGGCCTACATTACCCATCCGCTCGAGGTAGCCGCCATCCTGGCGGAGATGCGGATGGATGAAACCTGCATCGCGGCCGCGCTTTTGCACGACGCCTTGGAGGATACGCCCGCCACGCAGGAGCAGATCGCCGCCGAGTTCGGCCCGGTGGTGGCCCACTTGGTGGCCGGCGTCACCAAGATTGACCATTTGGATTTGGCCGGTTCCGGTCCGGATCGGCCTGGCGCGCGGCAAGCGGAAACCGTGCGCAAGATGCTGCTGGCGATGGTGGATGACCTGCGGGTCATCCTCATCAAGCTGGCGGACCGGCTGCACAATATGCGGACGCTCCGCCATCTGCCGCCGCCGCGGCAGCAGGCGGTGGCGCGGGAAACGATGGAAATCTACGCCCCGCTGGCGCACCGGCTCGGCATGGGCAAAGTCCGCGGGGAATTGGAGGACCTGGCCTTCAGCTACTTGGAGCCGGAGGCGTACGCCCAGGTGCGCCGCCAAGTGGAGAGCCGGCGCCAGGTCAGCGAAGAGTTCCTCCATCAGGTCAAGGCGCGGATCGAGGCGGCGCTGGCGGACTTGCAGATTCCCTGCCGCGTCGAGGGCCGCATCAAGCGCTTTTACAGCATCTGGCAAAAGCTGCGGCGGCAGGAAATCGAGATCGAGCAGGTCTACGATCTGCTGGCGGTACGGGTGATCACCGGTTCGGTGCGGGACTGCTATGCCGCCCTGGGCATCATCCACAATACCTGGCATCCGGTGCCCGGACGCATCAAGGATTTCATCGCCATGCCCCGGCCCAACGGCTATCAAAGCCTGCACACCTCGGTGATCCACGAATCCGGACAGCCCTTCGAGGCCCAGATCCGCACCGAGGAGATGCACCGCATGGCCGAGGACGGCATCGCGGCGCATTGGAAATACAAGGACGGCGGCTTGACCGCCGAAGCCGAGGATGAGCGCATCGGCTGGCTGCGCCGCGTGGTGGAATGGCAGCAGGAAATGCGCGATCCGGGCGAGTTCCTGGCGACGCTGAAGGTGGATCTGCACCCCGAGGAGGTCTACGCGTTCACGCCCAAGGGCAAGATCATCCGCCTGCCCCGGGACGCGACGCCCGTGGACTTTGCCTTCGCCATCCACACCGAGGTTGGCCACCATTGCGTGGGCGCCAAGCTGAACGGTCGCATGGCGCCGCTGCGCACGCCCATCCAAAATGGCGACATCGTCGAGATCCTGACGCAGCCGGGCCACGCCCCCAGCCGGGACTGGCTGGGCTTCGTCAAGACGGCGCGAGCACGGCAAAAGATCCGCCATTGGGTGAGCGCGCAAGAGCGGGCGCAGGCGGTGGACATTGGGCGGCGCGCCTTGGAGCGCGAAGCCCGCAAGCGGGACGGCGGCCTGCGTCTGTTGCGCGATGCGGATCTGGGCCAAGCGGGCACGGAATACGGGTACTTGCAAGCGGAAGATGTGCAGGCGGCGATCGGGTACGGCAAAATCTCCGCCCGGCAAATCTTTGGCCGCCTGGCCGGCGACCGGAGCGGTCCGGCCAAAACGCCGCGCCTCCCCCGGCCGGCGGGCGGCGAGGGCGCGGGGCCGATTCTGGTGCGCGGCTTCCACGATTTAATGGTCTATCGCGCCCGCTGTTGCCACCCGCTGCCCGGCGAGCCGATTGTCGGCTACATCACCCGTGGCCGGGGCGTCGCGGTCCATGCCGAGCACTGCGCCAACGTGCAGAACCTGATGTACCAGCCCGACCGACGCATTGACGTCGCGTGGGCGCCGCATGCCGACGCCCCGCAACCGGTGCGCCTGCGCCTGCACACCGACGATCGGGCGGGGCTGCTCAACGCCATCACGGCCGTGATCTCCGCCAGCGGCGCCAATATCGGCCATATCGCCGCCCGTACCGGGCAAGGCCGGGCCACCATTGAGGTCATCCTGGAAGCGCGCGATCTGCCGCAATTGGAGGGGATCCAATCCGGACTTAAGGCCATCGCCGGCGTCCACGGAGTCGAGCGGCGGTGACCCACGCTTCCTCGCCGCCCTGGCGCCCTGCCGGGAGACGGGCGGGCCGGCGCTGGCGCGGCGGATTGGCTTTGGCCGCGGCCGTGTTGTTGGCCGCCGGCGCGGGAGCCGGCTGCGCGAATCCCAATTTCGTCCCTCCCGGCAGCCTGCCGCTGACCGCGGCAGAGCCACGATCGGCCACCGCCACGGCCCAATTCCTGCCCGGCCGATGGCAGGTGGAACACGTGCAGCAGCCGCCGCAGGCGACCTTTGGCGCCAATTTGATTCAGCAGGCAGCGGAGGTAGCCGATGTAGCCGGTTGGTCGGAGATGGACTTCCAACCGCTCCCCGCCGGCGCCGGCGTTTCTCATCCCGGCACGGTAGAACTGAGCAGCGGCGCGCATCACGTACGTCTCAGCTATTGGATGGAAGGCAACGTGATGGCCATCGCCGCCCGCGCGGAGCGTTTCCTGAGCCATGAGCACTGGCAAGTGTTAGCCGGCCGCAAGTTGCTTCTGCTGCGCTCGATCAGCGATGGCGAGGTGATTTTATTGCGCCGCCTCGGCCCCAAGGCAGCCCCGCCCCGCCCCACCCCGCCCAATCGCCGCTCGCGCCGCCGCTAGGCTACCGCGGAGTCTCGCGCCGCCGCCTGGCGGTAGCCACCGCGCAGCGCGTACCAGCGGATGCGGACCAGGTCCGCGAACATCCGTCCGCTGTCGCGGAGCAAGCGAATCTTGGCGCCGGGCGCATGCGCCCATACCACCGGCACCTCTTGCACCTTCCACCCTTGCAGTTTGGCCAAAAACAGCAGTTCCGGATCGAAGCCCCAGCCCTCGATGCGTTGCAGCGGAAAGATCCGCGCCGCGGCTTCCTGCCGGAAGAGCTTGAACCCGCACTGCGTATCGCGGAACGGCAAACCCAGCGTCAGCACCACCAGCCGATTGAAAAATCGGCCGGCGGATTCGCGAACACGGCTTTGGTGCGCCTGGATCAACTCCGCCTCCGCCCGGCTGCCAATGGCGATATCGGCGCCGGCATCCAGTGCCGCTCGCAGCTTGGCGAGTTCGCCGATCGGCGCCGAAAGGTCGGCGTCGGTGAACAGCAGGTAACGTCCGCGGGCCGCCAGCATGCCGTGGCGCACGCTGTAGCCCTTACCCCGATTTCCGGGGTTGGCCAGCACTCGCAAGGGAAACGAGGCGCGGAAGGCGCGGACGGTGGCGGCAGTGGCGTCGCTGGAGCCATCATCCACCACGAGCACTTCCACTTCGCCACCATAGCGGCCCAACGCCCGCTGCAACTCCGCCAGCGTGCGCGGCAGGCGCTGCTCCTCGTTGAAGGCAGGGATCACAATACTCAGTTCCGGCGCGGGCGACGGAATGGCGGCGGCAGGCATGTTCTCAGACGGCGGGCGGCTCAGGCGGCTGCGGTGATTGCCGCAGCATCGCCAGGTATTCGCCCATGATATGCGGGTCCCACCACCCCTGCTCGGTCTCGGTTGTCAATTGCGCCCGCGCCCGCTCCGCCGGCCATGCGGGCTTGTAGGGCCGCTCGGTGGTCAGGGCGTCGTAGGCGTCCACCACCTGTAGGATGCGGGCGAGCAAAGGAATGTTCTCCGCTTCCAAGTGGTCAGGGTAGCCACCCCCATTCCAGTGTTCGTGGTGATGCCGGATAATCGGCAGCACCCGGGCAAGCGACCGCAGCGGCCGGCAAATCTCCTCGCCCGAACTGGGATGCATGCGCATGATCTGCCATTCCGCTTCCGTCAGCCCGGTCGGCTTGCGCAGGATTACGTCCGGCACGGCGATCTTGCCGATATCGTGCAGCACCCCGCCGCGGCGCAGTGCGACCACGTCTTCCTGCGCCAACCCCAAGCGCTGGCCCAGGGCCGCGGCTTGCGTCGCCAGCCGTTGGCAATGTCCCTGGGTATATTTATCCCGCGCTTCCACCCCAAGCGCCAAGGTAAACAGGACATCCTCGGCGCTTTCCAGCTCATCGGTGTAGCGCTTCAGCTTGATCAAACTGACCACCCGGGCGAATAGCTCGGGGGGGTCCACCGGCTTGTTGAGGAAGTCGTCGGCGCCGGCCTCGATGCCACGAATCTTCGATTCATGGTCCGTCAAACCGGTGATCAACATCACCGGCACCAAGCGGGTTCGGCCGTGCTGCTTGATATGGCGGCACATCTCAATGCCGCTCCCGTCGGGCAGAACCACGTCCAGCAGCGCCAGATCCGGCTCCCAGCTTTGGAACACTTCCATGCCCTCGCGGCAGGTCGGCGCCATCCGCACCTGGAAACCCCGCAGGCGCAGCATCTCCGCCGTCAATTCCCGTCCCACGTCATCGTCGTCCACCACCAAAATGCGGGCGCCGGCAATTTCCACGGGCGGGGTCTCGGCGGAAGGAAACGCGGCAGCCAAGATTAGGGCCTCCGGCGGCTCAGGATCAACCGGGAACGAATCAGCTGGCCAGCGTGGTGCGGCCAGAGTCAGTGAGATGCAAACGACCGGCGCCTGGCCCGGCAGCCGGCTCGGTCCCCGGCCGCGGACCTGCTTCGCCATCGCCCTCCGGCGCCAACCAACCCCGTTCCAAGGCGGCTTTCAAGGCCGCACGGATCTCCGCTTCCGGGTAGCGCTCCTCATAATGGCCGCCGGCCACCGTATTGAGGAACATGAACACGGATACATAGTCCAGTCCCTGCGGCGCATGCTCGGCAAGCAACGCCAAGATTTCCCGAATGAGTACCGTGGGCGGGGGCAAATCGGCCGTGGCGCTACTCCCCGATCAAAATGGCACAGGAAAGAACCGTGGTCCACAACCCCCGCTTGTCTCCCACCGCCGACTGGGTGACGTTGAGGGTGCGAACGATCTTGTTGGAAATGCGATAAATCTCCTTCTTTTCGTCCCAAGAGCGGTCCGGATCGAAGTCCACCGCCAGCGTCGTGGCGAGCATCTCCGCCGCCAATTCCTCGGCGTATTCCCCGGCCTGCTGCTCGGTTTCACCGAAGGAATGATGCTCGGACAGGTAACCATAGGCATTGCGGTCGGCGGGCAAGGCCAAGCCAATGGAAGCGGCGATCAGGCGGTGCGGTTCGCGGGTGGAGTTTTCGCTCAGCACGGCGAAAACCACCTCGCCCGGGCTCAGCAGCTTGAGGCCGGCGGAGCGCGGGATCAGCTTGCACCGCGGGGGGAAAATGCTGGAGACGCGGACCAGGTTACAGGCGGCAATGCCCGCGTCGCGCAGCGCCAACTCGAAGCTGGTCAGGCGCTCACGGTGCTTGCCCACGCCTTTGGACAGAAAAATCTGTTTTGCAATCATTCTGGCTGAGGCCCGCTGCAGGTCCGCGCCCCACCCGTGGGCCCTGCGAGGCGGCTAAGGCGGCGGAAAATAGGCGGTAACTTGGAAAAGTAGCAAAAGCCGGCGGCAGCGTCAATGTGAAATCCTGCCCCCTTGGCGCCGGCCCTCGCGGCTAGGCGCCGCCGGCGATGGAAGGCAGGATCAGCACATCATCGCCGGGCCGGAACTCATACTCCGGGCCGCCCAGAAAACGAATGTCCTCGTCATTGACGTAGACGTTGAAAAACCGCCGCGGCCGGCCGTCCGCCTCGCAAATCCGCTCGCGCAGCTCGGGAAACCGCGCGGCCAATTCCGTGATCAGCGCGGGCAGGTTGGCGGCTTGGCAGTCCAGGCTCGCCTGGCCGCCGGTAAATTTTTGCAATGGGGTGGGGATGCGCAAGGTGTACATGGAAACGTCTCCGGGAGGGGCTTAGGCGGTGGCGAGGGCGGGCTCGGAATGGGCGGCGAGCAGCGCCTCCAGATCTTGCAGGCGCGGACGAATGACCGGCGCCGCCGCCTGGTCGGCGACCACGGCATCCAGGGTCTTCAGGCCGTTGCCGGTCAGCACCAGCACGATCGGGCGGTCCGGATCCAGGCGCCCTTGCGCCAGCAGCTTTTGCGCGCAGGCAACCGTTACCCCGCCCGCGGTTTCGGCGAAGATGCCCTCGGTCTCCGCCAGCAGCCGCATGGCGGCGACGATCTCTCCATCGCTGGCGTCTTCGGCCCACCCGCCGCTTTCGCGCACCAGCTTGGCGGCGTAGAAGCCGTCGGCGGGGTTGCCGATCGCCAAGCTGCGGGCAATGGTCTGCGGCCGCTGCGGTTCAATTTCCCCACGGCCGGATTTCACCGCCGTCGAGATGGGCGAACAGCCGGTAGCCTGGGCGCCGCAAATCGCCGTCTCGCCCCGCGCCCAGCCCAATTGGCGCAGCTCGCGGAAGGCTTTGGCGATTTTGCCGATCAGCGAACCGCCGGCCATGGGACAGACCAGCGCCGCGGGCAATTCGCCGCCGAGTTGCTCCGCAATTTCAAAACCCACCGTCTTGGAGCCCTCGGCGTAATAGGAGCGCAAATTGACGTTGACGATTCCCCAGGGAAAGCGCTGTGCGATCTCGGCGCAGAGCCGGTTCACATGGTCGTAGTTGCCTTCAATCTGGATCAAGTGGGCGCCGTAAATGAGCGTCGCCGCCACCTTGGCGGGCTCCAGACCGGTGGGAACGAAGATATAGGCGGGCAGGCCCAGCATCGCCGCTTGCGCCGCGACGGCATTGGCCAGGTTGCCGGTGGAGGAGCAGGCGACGGTCGTGAAGCCAAACTCCTGGGCCTTGCGCAACGCCACCGCCACCACCCGGTCCTTGAACGAGAGCGTGGGGAAATTGACCGCGTCGTTTTTCAGGAACAAGCGCCGCGCGCCCAGCGCGCGTCCCAGCCGTGGCGCGGGAATCAGCGGCGTGCCGCCGGTCGGCAGGTTGGCGGGCACGGCGTCCAGCGGCAGCAATTCCCGGTAGCGCCACATGTCGCGCGGCCGCGAGGCCCATAGCGCCGGACTGGCGGCGCGGCCCACCGCCTCCAGATCGTATTCGATCTCCAGCGGCGCGAAGCACTCATCGCACGCGGCGATCGGTTGGGGACGAAATTGTTTGCCGCAGTCGCGGCATCGCAAACCGGTTTCAAACGACATAGCAGGCCTCTGGCGAATGCTCCGCGCCCGGGAGACCGAGAGAGGCTGTGCAAAAGAAGGTGGCAATCAATGAAAAAGCCCCTTCTGTGAGAAGAGGCTGGAAGGAGAACCGACCGCCCCTTGTCTCATCTTTCCCAAGCCAAAACCGCTCAGCGATTTTCTTGGGCAGGAATTGGCACCTTGACGCCCCGCGGTACGCCGTTGTTTGCGGCGCTCCCAGCGAAACCGGTTGCCGTGGCTTCTACGGGCCTGTTCCCTCAGCCACTCTCGATGATTCAGGGCAGACTCGGCTTGCCAGCCGAGTCCGGATATTCAGTTGTCATACCGAATATACGCCAACCGGGGATTGGGCGCAACCAGGCGCAAAGCCGGAATCACCCACCCTCGGCGCGACTGCGCACAGCGGCTGGCGGGAGGCGCCAGTGTCGCGCGCGCGGCGCCACCCGCGGGACCGGCCCATCCGCGCGGCGCGGGCCCGTCCGGCCCAGCGCCCTTGCTATGCTGCCAATGATGACTCTTTCGACTCCCACCGTGCAGGTGGTCGCACCCGAGACGTTCGGCGCCACCGCCGCCGAGCATATCGCCGCCACGCTGCGGGTAAAACCGGATGCCGTCCTCGGTCTGCCCACGGGCAACACGCCGGTTCCCGTCTATGCAGCGCTGCTGGCCCGCCGCGACGTGAATTTCTCCCGCGCCCGGGTCGCCATGCTGGATGAATATTTGGGGGCCGGCGACCGCCCCATCAGCTTTTATCAATGGCTGCGCTCCCACTTTCTGGCCGCCGCCGCGATCGCGCCGGAGCGGATCCTGCGCATGCCATCGGATCCCGAAGGCATAGCCGCGGCTTGCGCCGCCTACGATCGCCAACTGGAGCAGTGGGGCGGCTGCGACCTGCAACTGCTCGGCCTAGGCCTAAATGGCCATATCGGCTTCAACGAACCCGGCTCTTCGGGCGATTCCGCAACCCGCGTGGTGCCGCTGAGCGCGAGCACCCGCGATGCCAACGAAGAGTATTGGCAGGGCGAGGAGGTGCCCGAGTTCGGCGTCACCACGGGCATAGGGGTCATTCTCCGCGCCAAACGGATCATCTTGCTGGTGAATGGCGCGCGCAAAGCGGCTACGCTGCGCCAAGCGCTCGATGGGCCGATCGGCCCAGACTGCCCCGCCAGCTTCCTGCGCCGGCACCGGGATGTGCTGGTGCTGGCGGACCGCGCGGCCGCCGGCCAAGATTAGGCGGCTCTGCGTTCCACGGTTTGGACGGCCCGCCGCGGGCGCACCGCCGGCTGAGCTACGGCGGCGGCTGCGCCGCAGCCGCTGCCTCCCTTGGCTCCCGGCGCACATGCATGCAGGCGCGTGGGCAGGCGAAGTTAGGCGGACTGCGCCGCCGCCGCGAAAAAGCGGATCACCGTGGCGACCGCCTGTTGCAAGTTCGCCAGCGGCAGCTTCTCGTTCGGCCCGTGGGCGCCGCAATCCGCGGTGGCGAAGCCCATTAGCACCACGGGAGCATCCAGCGTTTGGGCGAACAAAGCGGCAATCGGAATGGAGCCGCCGGAACGCACCAGCACCGGCGGCCGGCCGTAGGTTTGCTCAAGCGCTTGCGCCGCGGCGCGCAGATAGCGGTTTTCGCTTTCCACCAGCACCGGCTCGGCCGTATGCAGAATTTCGACCTCCAGCGTGAATCCCGCCGGCGTCAACTCCCGCACGCGCCGCTCGAAGGCCGCCGCCACCGCCGCCGGCGCCTGGGCCGGCGCCAGCCGCATGCTGATTTTGGCCGCTGCGCGCGCGGGGATCACGGTTTTGGCGCCAGCGGCGGTAAATCCGCCGGCAATGCCGTGCACCTCCAACGTGGGCCGCGCCCAAACCCGTTCTAGCGGCGTATATTCCAATTCGCCACTCAACGCCGCCGCCCTGACCTCTTCCCGCCGGTAGCGTTCCGCATCGAATGGCAACCGCGCCCAATCCGCGGCCTCGGCGGCGCTGGGTGGAAGCAGTGCATCATAGAATCCCGGAATCAGGATTCTGCCGCCGGCATCCTTTAGGCCGCAGATGATGCGCGCCAACGCCTCCAGCGGATTCGGCGCCACGCCGCCGTACAAACCGGAGTGCAGATCTGCTTCCGCCCCCCGCAAACGCACCTCGGCGTAGACCATTCCCCGCAAACCCGTGTTGAGAGTGGGCAGGCCGGCGGCAAACTGCGTCGTATCGGTAATCAGCACCGCGTCGCAGCCCAGCGCGGCGGCATTCCGCCGCACGTAGGCTTCGATGCCTTCACCGCCGACTTCTTCCTCGCCCTCAATCAAGAATCGGAGGTTGACCGGCACCCGTCCCTCGCCGCGCAAAAAAGCCTCCGCCGCTTGCATCTGCGCATACAGCTGTCCCTTGTCATCCGCCGCCCCGCGGGCATAAATATTGCCGTCCCGCAAAACCGGCATGAAGGGAGGGCTTTGCCACTCTTCCAGCGGCTCGGCGGGCTGCACGTCGTAATGGCCATAGCACAAAATCGTCGGCGCGCCGGCCACGTGCAGCCAATCCGCATAGACCAAAGGATGGCCACCGGTGGGAATCACCACCGCGTGCTCCATCCCCGCCTCGGCCAGATGGCTCCTGACCCATTCCGCCGCGCGCTCCACGTCCGCCTTGTGCGCGGGCAGCGTGCTCACGCTGGGGATGCGGAGAAATTCCTGCAACTGGTCCCATTGCTGGGCCTGCCGCGCGCTTGCGTATTCCAATGCCGAGGCCATACCTCGGCGACTATACAGCAGGCGGGCCGCGCCATGCATCTCCCCAGCCAGCATGTGCTTGCTCCGCGCCTCCGGCCCGCTTCTCATTCTTGCGGCCCACCCTGATGATGAAACCGCCGGCGCCGGCGGCTTCGCCGCCCACTGCGCCGCACGCGGGCGTCCGGTGCATGTTCTGTTCCTCACGGACGGCGCGCCACGCCAGCGCCAGTATTTCGCCCATGATTTCCGCGGCGGCCGCGCCGCCTACCGCCGCCGGCGCCGCGCCGAAGCCTTGGCCGCCGCCCAGGCCCTGGGCCTGGCGGCGGTGCGGTTGCACTTCGTTTCCATTCCCGATCTTGAGTTGCGCGATTGCCAGCCTCGGGCCATGGCCCGCCTGCGCGCCGTGGCCCGCGCCTCCGGCGCGCGCGCTTGGCTGGTTCCAGCCCGGGAAAATGGCCACCCCGATCATGACGCCGCCAACGACGTGGCGCGCCAGGCTTGCCGGCATTGGGCCCGCGGCGCCACGGTTTGGGAATATCCGCTTTATGCCCGCCACCGCGGCCAGACCCGCTACGCATGGTTCCCTCCGGGCCCGGGCGTCATCCAGTTAGCGCTGAATCGCGCGGAGCATGCCGCCAAGGTGCAGGCGCTAACGGCGTACCGCAGCCAAAGGGCAACGCTGGCGCCCTTTCTTCCCGTGCCGTCCGTTGAACAATTTCGCCCCCTACGCCGCCGTCGGCCACGGCGCCATGCGGTGTGGACCGCTTGGGGTTGGGAACTGCCGCCGGCCACCCGGACATGCGGGCCACCGTGACCCGGCGCCGCCCGCCGCCGGCGCCGTTGCGGCTGCTCAGCGTCGCCTACGCGCTCACACCGGTTTCTCCCGCCGCATGCGGCGGCACCGAGCAAGTGGCGGCGCAATTAGCGGCTCTCCATGTCCAATCCCCCTATGTGGAGCGGCTGCGCCTGGTAACGGTCGCCGCCGCGCCCAGCCAACTGCCCGGCCGCGTGGTCCGCACCAATGCCGGCTATTGGGCCGCCGGCGCGCCTCCCGCGGACGACGCCGCACAGGCGCGATTGGCCGCCGCGCATGATGCCGTGGCCCTCGCCGAACTGCGCCGCCGCCGCTACGATCTGGTGCATGTGCAAGGCGCCAGCTTCCACCGCCACGCCGCCGCCTTGGCGCTGCCCTGCCTGTGGACGGTCCATCTGCCCTTGTCGCAGTACCCGCCAGAGGCGTTCGCGGCGCCACCGTGCAATCTCTTCTTTCAGGCGGTCAGCCGCACGCAGCACCGCAGGCTGCACCGCGCCTTGCCTCCCCCCGCACGGCCGCGCCTACGCGGCTACATCGCCAATGGCGTGGACTTGGACCGCTATCGCCCGGGAGAACCGCCGGGCTCGTATTTGCTGGTGCTCGGCCGCATCTGCCCGGAGAAAGCCCCGCACCTGGCGATTGCCCTGGCCCGCCGTCTGCATCGGCGGCTGGTGATTGCGGGAACGGTCTATCCATTTCCGGCGCATCAGGAATATTTCCGCCGGCGGATTGCGCCGTATTTGGGCGGCGACGTGCGGTGGCTGCCGGCGTTGACCCGGGCGCAGAAGATCACCTGGCTGCAATCGGCGGCGGCCCTGGTCATTCCCTCCCAGGCGGAAGAAACCAGTTCGCTGGTGGCCATGGAAGCCGCCGCTTGCGGCCGTCCGGTCCTGGCCTGGCGCAGCGGCGCGTTACCGGAGGTCGTACGCTCCGGCGTCACCGGCTGGGTGGGCGATTCCCTCGATGCCCTCGCCGCCGCCGCCGCCCGGCTCGGCCAAATCCGCCCCGCGGCGTGCCGCCGCCACGCCGAGCGCCGTTTCGATGCCCGCCGCATGGCGCGGGAATATTTCGCCCTCTATCAGCGGCTCGCCGCTTCCGCATGAGCCAGCGCCGCCCAAGGTGCGGCTGCTAGGCTGGGAGCGTGAGATCTTCCTCGCAACCGGAGACGGCGGTTCCGGAGGCGACGCCGGTTGCGCCCGCTGCGCCGGCCGGCGCGCCCGCGACGCGGATCCGCATCGTGCTGGTCGGCGCCCGTAATCCCCTCAATATTGGCGCCGCCGCCCGCGCCATGGCCAACTTCGGCCTGGCGGACCTGGCCCTGGTGCGCCCCTACGGCGAAGCCTGGCGGCGCGCCCGCTCGGCGCGCGCCGGCGCCGCGGTGCTGGCGCAGGCGCGAGTCTTCGCTTCCCTGCCCGAAGCCATCGCCGATTGCGGCTACGTTATCGGCACCGCGGGCCTGGCCGGCCGCCATCCGGAGATCCCGGTCGCCGATTGGAGCGACCTCGCCCAACGCCTTCCCGCCACGCGCTGCGCGCTGGTGTTCGGCAGCGAGAAAACCGGCATGACGGTCGCCGACATCGGCTGCTGCCATGTGCTGGCCCACATAGATACCGCCCCCGCCGCGCCGTCCATGAACCTAGGCCAAGCCGTCGCCGTCTGCGCCTATGAGTTGCAGCGCCGCCGGGCCACGCCGGCGGCCCCGGAAGACTCCGCCGCCGACTGGGGCCAGCGCGACCTATTGGTCCGGCAAATCACGCCGGTACTGGAGCACATCGGCGTTTTCCGCCCCCAGCATCGCGCCGGCCAAATGCGCCGGCTCCGCCGCATGCTGTTGGCGTGGCGCTTGCGCCCGGCCGACATTCGCCTGCTGCTCGGCGTGGCCCGGGAGATGAAGCGGGTCCTCGGCTTGCCCCGTGACCAACCCTAAAAGTTCCGGCCGCATCTAGCCCGGGATGCCGTCTCACGCCTCAGTTCGCCTTGCCGCGCTAAGCGCCGCCCTCGGCCTGAGCGTGGCGCTGTGCGCCCAAACCGCAGCCGCTCCGGGACAAACGGGCGCCACCAACGGGCAAGGCAGCGAGCAACAACGGGTCAACAACCTGGCCTACCAGGCGGGCTACGCCAGCGGCCGGTACGACGCCCAGCACAAGCTAGCCTATGGCGTCCAAAACCAACCGCTGTACACGGAAGCCAACCAGGGCTATCAGCCGGGCTCCGGGCTCAGCCTGACGCAGTACCAAGCCAACTACCGCCAGGGTTTTCAGGCCGGCTACAACGACGGCTATTACGGCCGGGCGCCGCAGCCCTCCTCCGCCGCGGCCGCCGCGCCCGCCACCAACGCCGCAGCGCCCGCCGCCGCGCCACCCGCCGCGGGCGCACCGCAGGGCGCCGCCGCCGGAACCGTGCCCGCCGGGACCGTTCTCCACCTGCAATTGCAGAATGCGCTCAGCACGCAAAGCAGCCAGCCCAACCAGCCCTTCTCCGCCACCGTGACCCAACCGGTGCGGGACGCAGCCGGCAATCTGGTCATCCCCGTCAACAGTGAGGTATTGGGGCGCGTCGGCGCGGTACATGCCGCCACTGGGCTGACCGGTGAATCTACGCTCCAAATGCAGTTTCAGCAGATCCGTCTGCCCAATGGCCGTACCGCCGCCTTGGAAGCCACCGTGGCGCAGGTCGGGCAGCAAGGCTCCGGCGTGGGCCAGGCCGTGGGCGGCGTGGTGGAAGGCAAGCCCTCCACCACCAGTGAAGGCCAGGTGCAGCAGAGCCGCACGCGCAGCACCGTGGGCAACGTGGCGGCGGGCGGCGCCGTCGGCGCGCTGCTCGGCGCCATTTTCGGCGGCGGCAAGGGCGCGGCCATCGGCACGGCCGCCGGCGCGGGGTTGGGCGTATTGCTGGCCAGCAAACGCGGCCCGCTGAACCTGCCCGCCGGCACCCCGGTCACCATCCGCCTGAGCCAGCCTGTGTATTTGCAGTAGCCGCGGCAGTTGCAGCAGCCGCGCCAGTTTGCGCCGGCGCCGGCGATCCCGGAGCAGGGACCGAGCTACGTTCTTTTGCTCGGCAGGCTGAAGCCTGCCGCACACAGGCTAAAGCCTGTTCCACCTCGCATAGGCCTCTGCGGACGCGAGCGTAGGAGGCGCGGCGCGGGCGTCACCAGGCCAGGGCCGCGCCGAGCACCACTAGCCCCGCCGCCGCCATGCCCACCGACAGCAGCGCCACCCGCCGCGTGACCGCCTTCTGCTGGGATTGCCGGTACAGCAACGGCAAATTGACCAGCGCGCTGCTGACCGACGATAGCACCGTTGCCGCCCCGGCAAGCGCAAAGCTGATCCGCCCATGCGCCGCCAGCACCGCCGCCGCCGCCACCGTGCTGGCGCTGCTCACCAGGCCGCCCAGCAAGCTGACCAGCAGAAACCCGCCCCCTCCCAAGTACCGCTGCGCCAAGTTCGCCGTCACTTCAATCCCCAAGAACATCACCCCAAACAGCAGCACCCGTCCCAGCGCCACCGGCGAACCCAACTCCACATGGGCGCCCTGCCCGGCGCCGTGGCGGTGCGCGCGCCAGGCAAACATCCCGGCCAGCGCCGCCATTACCGCCATGGGCCCCCAGGCGGTAGCCACGGCGGGCGCGGCGAAAATCGCCAATATGCCCAGGTTGCGCACGAACATCGCCACCGATGTCAGCAGGATCGCCGCCACCGCCATCGGCGCCATCCCCGTGCCCGTCCCCAACTCCCGTGACAACTCCACTACCGTCGCCGTGCTGTTCACCAGGCCGCCCAGCCCGGCGGTGTAATACATGCCGCGGGCGCCGTAGAGCCGCAACAGAATGTAATTCCCAAAGCCGATGCCCGCAATCACCATCACCGCTACCCAAACGTCTCGCGGGTCCACCAGCCGCCAGGGGTCCACGAATCCCTTGGGCAGCAAAGGATAGATGACCAACGTCAGCAGCCCCAGCAACAAAGCACCGCGAATCTCTTGGATCAGCAGGCGTTCGGCGAATCGCGTCAGTTCGGTTTTCCAGGCCAGCAGCGCCGTCATCACGATCGCCGCCGCCACCGGCGCCATCAGGTGTCCCTGGCCGAGGAATACGCCCAGGACATAGGTCACCATCAGCGCCACCGACGTGGTGATCTCCAGGCCGCGGCTCACCAGCAGGCTGCGGGCGTTCACGGCGGCGATCAGCAGAAACACTCCGACCCAGCCGGCGAGCGCGAATCCGGGGCTCAACAGCCAGCACAATGCCCCCAACATCGCGGTCAAGGCAAAGGTGCGTACACCGACTTCCTTGTGCGCCCATTCCCGCTCCAGGCCCACCAGCAGCCCTACCCCGAGCGCTACCGCCAAGCGCACCGCCGTGGTCACGGGAAAGTTCCAGTCCATAACAGCCCTGGCCTAGCATACTCGGCCCCGGCGCCCGCCCGCAGGGCCAGGGGCCCGCCCCGGGGCTGCCGCCGGCGCCGGCCCCGGCCGGGCGCCGAACCGCTGCCGTCGCATGCTCCCGCCGGGTATGCTAGGGCCATGGCCGATCGCACCCTAGGCGCGCCTCCGCCGGATTCGGCGCTGAGCCAAGCGCTGAAGCAGTGGCTGTTTTCCTTCCAGGAATTCTGGCTCCTCACGGCGCAGGCCTTCCGCAACATCGCGGCCACCCCGTTCTACGCCGCCGACACCTTTCTGCAAATGGACTCCATCGGCGTCGGCTCCCTGCCGATCGTGGTGCTGACCGGCTTTTTCACCGGCGCGGTGATGGCGCTGCAGCTCTCCGCCACGTTGACCGAATATGGCCAAATTGACCGCCTCGGGCAATTGGTCAGCCTCTCCCTTGTGCTGGAGTTGGGACCGGTGCTCAGCGCCCTCATGATTGGCGCCCGCAATGCCAGCGGCATGGCCTCCGAACTCGGCTCCATGGTCGTGACCGAGCAGATTGACGCCATGCGCGCCCTGGGCACCGACCCGGTCAAGAAGCTGGTCACCCCACGGCTGATCGCGACCATTGTGATGACCTTCTTCCTCACCCTCATCGCCGACATGTGCGGCATCGTCGGCGGCTGGGTCTACGCGGTAATGGGCATTCACATGAACGGCGCGCTCTATTGGTTCTCCGCCTTCCGCATATTGGACGCCAGCTCCATGATCCAAGGGCTGATCAAACCGCTCATCTTTGGCGGCATCATCGCCACCGTCGGCTGTTATTACGGCATGAAGGCAAGGGGCGGGACCCAAGGGGTCGGCCGGGCAACCACCCAGGCCGTGGTCTTGGCATCGCTGCTGATCATCATCAGCGACTTTCTCCTCAGCCGCCTTTTGGTCGGGATCCTAGGCACTTGAGCGGCGCTCCGGCTCAACCCGCATCCGTGCCGTCCGCGGGCGGCGCCGCGACCCCGCCCGGCGACGTCGTGGTGCGCCTGGAGCATGTCGTGCTCTCCTTCGGCGGCGGCCCGGTGCTGGACGATGTGTCCCTTCAGGTCCGTCGCGGCGAAACCAAGGTGTTGCTGGGCGAGAGCGGCGCCGGCAAAAGCGTGCTGATGAAGCTGGTTCTCGGCCTGCTCCGCCCCGATCGCGGCCGCGTCTGGGTGTTCGACCAGGAAGTCAGCGCAATGAAAGAGCAGGCGCTCTACGACCTGCGCCGCAAGATCGGCATGACGTTCCAGGAAAGCGCGCTCTTCGATTCCCTCAGCGTGCGCGACAACGTCGCCTACCGGCTGGAGGAAGATGGCGTCTTAACCCCCGAGGTGATGGACGAACGCGTGCGCACCTGCCTCAGCTTCGTCAATCTCGACGCGGTCATGGACAAAATGCCGGCCGAACTGTCCGGCGGCATGCGCCACCGCGTCTCGATCGCCCGCGCCTTGGCCACATCGCCGGAAATCATGCTCTACGACTCCCCCACCGGAGGGCTGGACCCGGAGACCGCCACCACCATCATGGATTTGATCATCAAGCTGCGGGATTGCAATCACGTCACTGCGTTGCTCGCCACCCACCGGCTTCAGGACGGCTATCTGCTGGCCACGCACGCCTGGGACGATGCGACGCAGACCGCCCGCTGGGCCGCGGAAGGCGCCCGTCACACGTCATTCTTGCTGCTGCGCCAGGGCCGCGCCATCTTCGACGGCTCCGCCGCCGAACTGCGCCGGGATCCCGACCCCTACGTCCGCGAATTCCTCAGCTAGCGGCCGTGTCCTGCCGCCGTGGTCATGCCCGCCTCCCGCCGCCGACCGCGGCGCGGCCCGCCGCTGCCAGCCCCTCCAAGCCCGCTTCCGATTGGGCCCATTCCCGCGCCTCGGGTGGCAAATGCTCCGCCAGCCGCGCGCCGATCTTCTCCGCGGTGGCCGCGCGGAGACCGGCGGGCATGCCGCCGCGCCGATGCAGAAACGTCTCGATGAGCTGCAAATCTTCGGGCGTCAGCCCGATCGCGGCAGCGATCGCCGCCGGCGGCGCCGCAGGCAGCGAAGGCGGCAACGCCGTTTCCCCTTCGTGCACCACCAGCGTGCCGGCGGCCAGGTCGCCCAGCCGCTGCGCCCGGCGGTTCAGCAACATGCACACCGCGCCGACCGCGTACACGCCCGGCAGTGCATCCACCAGGCGGAGCAGATTCCGAATCAAAACCTGTCCCACCGTGGCGGGTCGCCCATCCACCGACATCACCCGCAACCGCGCCGCCCGCTTGCCCGGCGTTTGGCCCCGCCAGGCGATCTCAAAGATGCTGAAATAGCCCCAGTACAGCAGGAACATCGCCAGCAGCAGCCCCGCCGTGACCCAAGTTTCCAAAACCCTCCCGCGGAGTTCCCTCGCCACCGCCAAGCCAGCAATCAGAACCACGAACCCGATCAGTCCACCGACGATGCTGTCCAAGAGAATGGCGGTGAAGCGGCTGCCCAGGTTGGCGACGGGAAACTCCAGCTCCACCTGCTCGGGCGTGGGGACGGAAAATGCGTCGGGAGCGGACATAGTGGACACCGCGGCGCCGCACAAGTCCGGCGGCCTGTGACATAGTATCCGGCATGCCCCCTGCGCCGCCACTCCCGCCGGCCGCCAGCGCGGTCCCCGCCCCATCGCGGATTTCTCACGCCTGGCTGGCGCGCCGTCAACCCGCCTGGCAGCGCTTGCGAGAACTGGCCGACGCCTTGCAACATGGTGGTCCCCGCGCCCTTGCCGCCGACGAATTGCGTGAAATTGGGCGCCTCTACCAGCAAGCCGCGGTGGACTTGGCGGCGCTGCGCCCGGTCCGCGGCGCGGACACCTACGCCTTCGCGCTCAATGCCCTTTTGGCCCGCACCCACGGCTTGATCTACGCGGCTCCGCGCCGCCGCGGCCGCGAGCCGTGGCGCTTCTACCGTAACGTCTACCCTGAGGTATTCCGCTCCTGCCGCGGAGCCATCCTCCTGGCTGCCGCCATCCTCTTGCTAGGGGCGCTGGCCGGCGCGCTGTTGACGCACCAGCAGCCAGCCTTCTTCGCTTCGTTGGCGCCGCCGGCAGTGCGCGCCGCCATTCGCCATCACCGGATGTGGACCACCCCGGTATTGGCCATCTCGCCCTCCGCCTCCAGCGGCATCATGACCAATAATTTAACGGTCGCCTTCGCCGCCTTTGCGTTGGGCATCACCGGCGGCCTAGGAACGCTGTACCTGCTGTTCTTCAACGGGTTGCTGGTGGGCGCCATCGCCGCCGCCTGCGCCACCGCCGGCATGGGCCTGCCTCTATGGAGCTTTGTCGCCCCGCATGGCGTGCTGGAAATTCCCGCCATTTGCATTGCGGGCGGGGCCGGCCTCCGGCTGGCGCAGGGGCTTCTCTTCCCCGGCGCAGCACGCCGCAGAGCAGCGCTGGTGCGGGCCGCGGCGGAAGCCCTCCGCCTGTTATTGGGCGTCCTCCCGCTGTTGGTCGTCGCCGGGCTGGTGGAGGGATTCATCTCCGCGCGTCCTTGGCCCGTGGCTGGCAAGTTTGCCTTGGCCGCGGCGCTGGCCACGCTGATGATCGCTTGGCTGGCCGGCCTGGCGCGCCGCGCGCCGAGGGTGGCAGACCTCGGCGCGTAATCGCCGCGCGGAATCCGGCCGCTGACTCGCCGCCTGCCGCGCGATTACAGCCGCCCGGAAAGCTTGATCTCCAAATACTGCCGCACCAAGGTTGCCGCCATCGTTTCCCGCCCCAGTTCGATGGCGCGCGCCCCATGCGCCCGTAATCGCGCCAAGGTCTCCTGCCGGCGCACCGCCAGCTCCAGCGCGGCGGCGGCGAGGTACATTTCTCGGGGGCTGGCCGGGATCGCCGTAGCTGCCGCGGCCAGCGCTGCGACGCGCGGCACGGCCAACAACAAACAATGGCGGCGGCTAATCTGCGCCCCGGCCTCCACCACCTCCGGCATTAACCCGCTCTCCGCCAGTTCCGTCAGCCAAATCACCATCGCTCGGCGTGGCTGCGCCGCCAGCAACGCCGCCGCCGCCCGGTAGTGATCGGCTTCGCCGCGCTCCGCCTCCAACCCCGCCAGCGCTTCCAGAACCGCGCGCGCCTGCCCCGCCCCGCCGGCGGGCGGGAGCCGGCATTGGATGCCCGCACCGTAAGCCAGCAGCCCCACCTTGTCGCTCGCCGCTAACGCCGCGCTAGCAAGGGTCAGCGCCGCCGTCGCCGCCCGCCCCAAGCGCCGCGGTTCCCCGCCCCGTTCCCGGGCGCGCATCAGCCGTCCGCAATCCAGCACCAGCCACACCGGTTCGCCGCGTTCCGCTTGCCGCACCTTGACCATGGTCCGGCCGGTTCGCGCCGTCGCCGGCCAAAAGATATCGCGTGGCTCGTCCCCTTCCCGAAATGCGCGCAGGCTTTCGAATTCGCGTCCCCTGCCTTTCTGCCGCGCGTTCCGCAGCAACGCCGCCAGCCGCGGATGCGTCAGGCTGAGCGCCGCCGCATCGCGCCGCGCCGCCTCCAGATCCGGGTACACCCGCACGCTCTGCGCCAGCGGCGCCCGCGCACGGCGCTCCGCCAAACCCCAAGCGCTTTGATAGCGCAGGTACGGTTGGCCGCATCGCGCGCCGCCCAGATCTTGCGGCTGAAACTCCGCTTCCACGGCCAACTGGCTGCCCGCCGCCAGCCACCGTCCCTGCACCACCCCCGCTGCCGCTCCGCTTGTCAGACCCGGCGGCAGTTCGTCCGACAGCCACACGGTGACGCCGCGGGACGCCCGGTTGCGGATGCGCCAGCCCAGCCGTGCGCCACCCAAATGCGCCGGTCCCAACCAATTCCGTTCCACCGTCAGCCCAGCGGGAACGGGCAACCGCCGGAGGTCGAGAACCCATGCCGCCAGTACCGCCGCCTCCCACGCTGGCGCCAGGACGATCCAGCGCGGTTCAGCCAAGGCCGCAAGCCACCACACCAGTCCCGCGGCCAGCAGCCACAACATACGGCGCCCACAGGCCCAGCCCCACGGTGCTGCGTATGCCTCCGCCGCCACCGCTGCCGGCGCCAGCGGGGCCACCGCCGCCACCGGGCCGCCGCTGGTCGCCGCCGCCGTGCTCACCGCGGCACCGGCACCGCGTCCAGGACCGCCGCGAGAATGCTGTCCGCCGTCTGGCCTTCCATTTCCGCCTCCGCCCGCGGCCGTAGCCGATGGCGTAGCACCGGCGGCGCCGCCGCTTTGATGTCGTCCGGGAGCACATAGGTCCGCCCATCGGCTGCCGCCAGCGCCCGGCTCACTTGCAACATCGCCGCGCCGGCGCGCGGGCTGGCGCCCAGGGTCAATGCCGGCCATTCCCGCGTCTGGCGGATCACCGCCGTCGCATACGACACCACCGTCGGCTCGACACGGATACCCGCCAGCGCCGCTTGCGCCGCTGCCAGCGCCGTCGCCGGCAGCGGCTCTAGCGACACCTCGCCCAGCGCCAGCGGCTTCCGGCTCAAGATGGCCGCTTCCGCCTCCGCATCCGGATAGGGCACCGTCAGCTTCATCAGAAAGCGGTCCAATTGGGCCTCCGGCAGCGGGTAGGTGCCTTCGAACTCCAGCGGGTTTTGGGTCGCAAACACGGTGAAATGCGGCGGCAGCGGGCGGCTCTCTCGGTTCAGCGTCACCTGCCGCTCCTCCATAGCTTCCAACAGCGCCGCTTGCGTGCGCGGCGGCATCCGATTGACTTCATCCACAAGCAAGATGCTGGCGAATACCGGCCCCGGGCGAAAGCTGAACCGCCCCTCCGGCGTCAGCACGTCCCCGCCGGTGATATCGCCCGGCAACAGATCCGGCGTCCCTTGCACCCGCTGATAGGGCAGATCCACGATGCGCGCGAATAGGCGTACGGCGAGCGTTTTGGCCACGCCCGGAGGCCCCTCCAGCAGCATGTGGCCGCCGCAGAGCAGGCCCAAGCAGCAAAACTCCAGCACGGCGTCTTGCCCGATCACGACGCCCGCGGCTTGCCGCCGCAAGTGCGCGAGCGCCGCCGCCACCGGCGCCAGCGCGGGAGAAGAAGCCGTGGAAGGATTTTCGAGCGTCATCGTCGTCTCTGCTCCTGTGGCGCCACGCCCGCCAACTGCCGGGCCCACCACCTGTACTCCTCCAATGCAGCCGCCTCCGTTGCTGGGCCGCCGCCGGGCGGGCTGGGCGGCGGGTCTAGGCCCGGCGCCTTGCGCAGCGCGGCGTGACGCACGATCTCCACCGCCATGATCCCCGCCGACGCCCGTTCGTACAAGTTGCCGACCGCCGCGGTAAACTCCAGCGGCGAATCCCGCGCCGCGTCGGGCGCGACCACCTCTGGGCCCCACCGGCGCCCATGGCTAGCCAGCGCCGCCAGCAGCAACAGCCCCAGCGGCAGCGCCAACCACGGCAGGCGCCCGGTTCCCAGGAATCCTGCCCAGCTTTGCCGCACGCCGTGGAAGTATTCATCCCACAGCACGCGTCGCGGCGCCGGCCCCACCGCGGCCAGCAGCAATGCCAAGTTTCCGGCGCGCCGCAACCCGTCATTGGTCAAGGGCGTGGCCGAAGCCCACAGCACCAGGCGTCCCTTGCCTACCGGCGCCGCTACCACCACCGCACGGCGGGCGTCGCCGTACAACGTCACCCCATGGCGACCGGAGCGCGGCCAAGTCCATTGCGGCCGCAACCAGATTGGACCGGCCGCCGCCGCCGCGCCCGGCGCTAACGGCCGGTACTTTCCGACGCCGCCGCCGCGTGCCATCTTACCCCCGTAGTCCGGCGTCAGGCGAGCTCCCGCCCAACCCGTCGCCAACACCGTGCCTCCCGCGGCCATGAATTGCCGCAGCGCCGCCCAATCGCGCCGGCCCGCCGCGGTTTCCGCCGCGGGCGCCAACAGCGGATCGGCCAGCACCAGCACGGCACCCCCGCCATTGGGCAAAACCGTCAGTGGCAGCCGCCAGCGCTGCACGCGGTAGCCGGACCGCCGCAGCAAGCGTACCGCCGCCAAGGCTCCCGTAGGCAGGGGCGAATAACTCGACGGAAATGGCTGCGGGACCGCCACGGACGGCATCCACAACCAAGCTGCGCCCAAAACCAGCACCGTGCCCACAGCCGCAGCGGTTAGCCAACGCCGGTCCTGCGCCGCCATGTCCGCGCCGCTCGCGCTCACCGGCAGCCCATCCCTTCCAGGGCGTCGAACATCGCCGCCGCGGCCGCCGCCGCTGGCATTGCCGCCGCATAGCGCCACGCTTCAAAATCGCGGGTCAGCTCCCGCCAATGGAAACACGCCGGATGACCCGCCGGCAGGCTCTGCAAATATTCCCGCGGCGTCCGCGCCGCGGCCAGTTGCCACCATCCCGCTTCCGCGCCATACGCCAGACCCGCTTGATACGCGCACAGCGCCGCCGCCGCGCCAGCCCCAGCCCCTGCCTCCCGCCGCGCCCGCGCCAGCAACGCCGCCGCATCACTACGTTCTTGCTCGTACACGGCCGCCGCAACCTCCTGCCGCCGCCATCGGCGCCACGCCCACCGCCCCAGCCACAGAAGGCCCGCCGCCACGGCCAGGACGATCAGGGCGATCACCACCCAACTGCCGGCATCCGTGCCGGCCGCACGACCGAACGCCTGATGCAGCACCGCTCCCAGCCATCGGGCGATGCGCCGCCACAGTTCCGCCGCTGCCGACTGCTCCTGCGCCGCGCGGAACTCCCGCGCCGACAGAATCGCCTGCAACGTCCGCCGCCGCGCCGCTAGCACCGCCAGCGGCAACGCCGCCCCCGCCAAAATCTCCCTCCGGCGTAGTGCCGCGGACAACCGACGCCGGCCCGCCGCCAGCGGCGTTTTTCCCAGGGCAATGCGCCCCAGCCCCTTCCGCAGCCAGCGCGTGGAGATCGGAAGTATTGCTCCGTCGCGGCCCGCCGGGCCCACCGCCACTGGCCAGGTTCGCGGCAAACGCCGCGCCAGTTGCGCCGCCTCCTGCGCCGAGCCCAGCCCCGCCACGGCCCGCCCCCACATCTGCAACCTGGCGCGGTACGCGGCCACGGAGAGAGGCCTCGCCGCCGCCCGCTCCAGGGCCTGCGCCGGCCCGCGATCGGGGTTCCTAACACCGCCGCCGGCCGCCGCGCGCGGCGCACTCCCGCCACGGTAGGGCGCCGCTACGCCCAGGCTCGCCAGCATCGCCGCGGCGCACGCGATCGCCGCCCCGCGAGCAACTCGCCTATGCCTGCGCGTTCGCGGCATCGCGCCGCAACAAGACCTCGATGTCAAACGCCTCCTTGCGAACTTTGAAATCGTAGAACAACAGGGAAAGGCAGATGGCCAGGATGGGCATGACCAGCACATTGGCCAAGAACCCCATTGCTAAGCCCCACACCTGCCACACCCCGGTCGCCGGATGGCGCAACCCACCAATGATGAGCGCGGGCACGGCGAACAGGCCCTCCATGCCCAACTCCAGAGCAAACGTCAGCAAATACACCAGGAACACCCGCCCTACGTACCCTTTCGCCAAAGCCGCACTGCGACGCAGCGCGGCGAAGACGCCCAAATCTTCCAGCACCACCGCCGGCACCGCCACGGCGAGCCGCAGCCATATCCACACCGCCGCGACAATTGCCGCGATTGCCACCGCGACTACCAACAACCCCCAGATGACCCCCACGACCCTACCAGCAATCGCCACCGCGGGCAGCAGCACCGCGAGCACAAACACGGCCAGCATGGGCAGCATCGCGACGACAATCTCGGCGAGCATCGTCAGCGCCACGCGTGCGACCCGTCCCTTAAGTCCGCGAAAAGAGCGCCCGATGCCGGTGGCTTCGCCCAACTGCAGATGGCCGACGGCCCAAACCGTCGCCCCCATGGAATAGGCCACCGCCAGGAAGACCACGCACTCGAGAACGGCAAGCGACACCAAGATCCGCGGCCACTCGGCCAACAAGGCCGCGGGTGTCGTTCCCGGCTTCGTCAGGCCCAGCGTGGCCTCCAGCACCTGGAGCGCGGTCACCGCGACAAATGGAATTGCGGCAATGCCAACGAACAAGCCAAAGTGCTTTCGGTACAACTGGATCGCCCGGTCCAGTAATTCGGAAAGCGATAACGGACGCAATGACTCCGGCATCTCTCACACCTCGGCGTCGAAACTGCCAGCCATGCTACCACGCCGCTCGGAACCTTTGTCCCGCCCGCCGCGGCTCGTCGTCCGTCCTGTAGCCCGGGGATTTCGCCACCCGCTTTTCCCACCCCGCCCCGCCGCGTACCATGGCGGGATGAGGAGATTGGCTCTCGCCGCCGTGGCCGCGGCCCTGGCCGCCGCCGCGTTATGGCCTCGCACCGCACCTGCCGCCGCGGCCAGGCCGCCCCGGGCCTCCGTCCCGGCGCACGCCCGGCGCCAGCGGAAACCGCTGCGCTGGTGGCAGCACGCGGTGATTTATGAGGTCTATCCGCGCAGCTTCAAGGACTCCGACGGCAACGGCATCGGCGACCTCAACGGCATTCGCAGCAAGCTGGGCTATTTGCATTGGCTCGGCGTCAACGCCATTTGGCTGACCCCGATCTATCCCTCCGGCGGCGTGGATGGCGGCTACGACATCATCCACTACAAACAAATCGCGCCGGTCTACGGCACCATGGCTGACTTCCACCGCCTGGTCGCCGCCGCCCGTCGCGACCATATCCATGTCTTCATGGATATGGTCTTGGCTCATACCTCGAATCAAAACCCCTGGTTTGCTGCCTCGCGCCGCTCCCGCACCGGACCCTACGCGAATTACTATATCTGGCGCGATGGCCATGACGGCGGTCCGCCGAACAACTGGACTTCGCTCTTCGGCGGCTCCGCCTGGCAATATGACCCGCTGCGCCGCCAGTATTACTACCACTACTATTACCGCCAGCAGCCCGATCTGAATTGGCGCAATCCGGCCGTTCGCCGCGCCATGTTCGCCCGCGCCCGCTTCTGGATGCGCCAGGGCGTTGCCGGTTTTCGCTTGGATTCGGTCGGCACCCTGCTGGTGGACCCGCGCTTTCCCAACAACCCGCCGGGCGCCATGCGCACCGGCGATTTCCCCCTGCCGCAGCAGCATCACAAATACAACTACAACCAGCCCGGCGTGCACCGCATTCTGCAAGCCCTGCGGCGCGTGGTCGCCCCCTACCACGGCCTGCTGATCGGCGAAACCGTGGGAAAAACCGCCGCCCAGATCTCGCGCTTCTACGGCACGCCGCGTCATCCTGAAATCCAACTGCCCTTCAATTTCCTTTTCGCCGACGTCAACCGCCTCTCCGCCCCCGCTTTCCGCCGCCAGATCGCCGCTTGGACCCACAACCCCGCCCACGGCACGCCAGTGTGGTTCTTCGACAACCATGACCAGCCGCGCGAGGTGCAGCGCTACGGCCATGGCCGCGATAACGCCTCGCCGGAAAACGCCAAAATCGCGCGCCTGCTGCCTACCCTGCTCTTCACCCTGCGCGGCGCCGTGATCCTCCA
>JAKAUF010000209.1 GCA_021827785.1 Acidobacteriota bacterium
ATCACCGCCTTCCACGCCCCGGGCGGGAACGGCGTCCGCGTGGATAGCGCCGCGTATGGCGAAGGCGTGGTCCCGCCGTATTACGATTCGCTGATCGCCAAGGTGATCGCCCACGGCCGCGACCGCGAGGAGGCGCGTCTGCGCATGATTCGCGCCTTGGAGATGTTCATTGTCCAGGGCATTGATACTTCCATCCCCTTGCAGCTTCGCATCCTGCACGATCAAGATTTTCGCGCCGGCAAGCTGGACACGCGCTTCATGGAGCGCTTCCAGCCTGCGCCGAAAGCCCGGAAAGCCGCTCCCGCCGTGCGCGGCTCGGCATCCCGCGCCCAGGAGCGCGGCGCCTAGTGGGAATGTGGCGGGCGGGAGCCTGGGCCCCAGCGCCCCGCCGCCGCATCGGGGGAGCGGGAGCGCGGCCCGTTGCAATCCGCCGGCGCGCGGGCCGAAGTCTAGTCCACCGGAAGGGAGGCCCAATTTCATGGCGCGGGGGACGTATTTTGGCGGCAGCCGGGACTGCGGACGCACCGAAGGCGTGCGCTTGTGGCGCGGCTGGCGGCGCGGTGCGCGGCTTGCGCTGGTTGGCGCTTGAGATTAGGCCGTGGTGAAGGTGCGCGGCTTTTACCCCATCCTTGATCTCGACCTGGCGCTGACCCGCGGGCTGGACCCCGTCGCGCTGGTTTCCGGCCTGGCCGCGTTGCGCGAGCAAGCGCGAGGTCCGGCGTCGCTGGCCTCCTCGTCGCGCATCCCGTTGGTCCAGCTCCGCGCCAAACGGCTGGCCGCGGGTGAATTCTTGCGCCAGGCGCTCGCCGCCGTCGCAGCAGCGGAAGAGCTGTCGGTGATCGTCAACGACCGGCTGGATGTCGCGCAGCTATCCGGAGCCGCCGGCCTGCATCTTGGCCAGACCGACCTTCCGCCCGCCGCCGCCCGCCGCCTGCTGGGCGCGGGCCGCGTGCTGGGTTACTCCACGCACTCCCTGGCGCAAGCGCAAGAAGCCCTTGCCGCTCCCGGACTCGAACTCTCCTATCTCGCCATCGGCCCCATTTTCCCAACCCGCAGCAAGCCGGACCATGATCCCATCGTCGGCCTGGACGCCATCCGCCAAATTCGCCGCCATTACGCCGGACCGTTGGTGGCCATTGGCGGCATTACCTGCGAGCTCGCCCCATCGGTTTGGGCGGCGGGCGCCGACGCCGTGGCGGTCATTGGCGGCTGGTTGGACGCTCCCGATCCCCTCGCCCGCGCGCGGGAATATATGCTTGCATTTGATCGCTTTTGCAGCCAAAGTGACAGGGAAAGCGGGAGTGCCTGATCCGCGGCGCGGCGCAGCCGCCCAGTTCTGGACGCTCCCCCTGGTCGCTGCGGTCGAGCCGTGGCCGCCGGCAACGCAGGGCCGCTAAACGCTGAGGGCCATGCGGCGTTGCCGGCAGGGCGCAGCTCCGGCATTCGAAATGGAATCCGAACAGGAATCGCCTACCTCCGGCGCCTCCGCCGGCCTAACCCCCAACGGCGCACCAGCCGGTCCGCCGGCGGATGCGGCGCAGCCGACCTTCGCCCGCGACTTGGGCCTAGGGAGCGCGACCGCCATCGTCATGGGGACGATGATCGGCTCCGGCATCTTCATCGTTTCCGCGCAGATGTCGCGGCAGTTGCAGTCGCCGGGTTTGCTGCTGCTCGCCTGGCTGGTCACGGGCTTTCTGACCATCGCCGGCGCCCTGTGCTATGGCGAACTGGCCGCGGCCATGCCCCACGCCGGCGGGCAGTACGTGTACCTGCGCGAATCACTCGGCTCCATCTTCGGCTTTCTTTACGGCTGGACGCTGTTCGTCGTCATCCAAACCGGCACCATCGCCGCCGTGGCCATCGCCTTCAGCAAGTTTCTCGGCGTGCTGTTCCCTTGGGTTTCGGAAACGCGCTGGCTGTTTCTTTTCGGGCAATGGGGCCCGGTCAAGTTCGGCCTCAACACCATGGAACTGGTCGCGCTCGGTGCGATCATTCTGCTGACCTATTTCAACAGCCGCGGCGTCAAGACCGGCGCCTGGATCCAAAACATTTTCACCGCCGCCAAGATCCTAGCCCTGCTCGGGGTCATCGCCCTGGGCTGGTTCGTGGCTCGCAACGCCGTCGCCGTCGCCGCCAACTTCCAGCACTTCTGGTCGGGCATGGGCTGGGGACATTGGCACGTCTTCCAGGCGAACGGCCGCACCATGGTGGCCTCGACGATCGGCGTCATCTTCATCGCCATGGTGGGCTCGTTGTTTTCCTCCGATAGCTGGAACAACGTCACCTTCACCGCCGGTGAAATTCGCGATCCCCGCCGCAACATTCCGTTGTCGCTGGTGCTCGGCACCGGCGCGGTGACGGTCCTCTATCTGCTGGCCAACGTCGCGTACTTGAACGTGCTGCCGCTGTGGGGCCATGCCGGCGCGGCCACCGTGCTGGGCCGCGGCATCCAGCACGCCAGCGAGGACCGCGTCGCCACCGCGGTCGTGTCCGTGGCCTTCGGGCATATCGGCGCGGCGCTGATGGCGCTGGCCATCATGATTTCCTGCTTCGGCTGCGTCAACGGCCTCATCCTTTCCGGCGCCCGCGTGTATTACGCCATGGCCAAGGACCGGCTATTTTTCCGCCGCATCGCCGAACTGCACCCGCGTTCCAGGGTGCCGGTGTTTGGCCTTTGGGTGCAGGCCGTATGGGCCTGCCTGCTCTGCCTGTCGGGCACCTACAATCAGCTCCTCGAATATGTGATGTTCGCGGAGTTCGTCTTTTACATCCTGACCATCGCCGGGCTTTTCTTTCTGCGCTGGCGCCAGCCGAATCTTCCGCGTCCCTACCGCACCCTGGCCTATCCGGTTCTGCCGGCCCTGTACTTGGCGGGCGCGGTATTCTTTGACTGGGAGATTCTCCGCGTCTTTCCTTCCTACACCGGCGCCGGATTGTTGTTGGTTTTGATCGGGGTTCCGGTGTACTTTTTCTGGAAGCTCCGGAGCCGTTCCCGTCCGGCCACGACAAACCCATGAGCCTGAATCTATTCGCGCGCAAGGACCTGAAATCGCTGCTGGCCGAAACGGAGGGCGAGAGCGGCGGCTTGCGCCGCGCGCTCGGCCCGCTGAATCTGGTGACCCTGGGCATCGGCGCGATCATCGGCACCGGCATCTTCGTGCTGACCGGTCCGGTCGCCGCCTCCAATGCCGGGCCGGCGATCGTCATTTCCTTCATCATCGCCGCCATCGCCTGCGCCTTCGCCGGACTTTGCTACGCCGAGTTCGCCTCGGTCATTCCCATCGCCGGCAGCGCCTACAGCTATGGCTACACCACGCTGGGCGAAATCGTGGCGTGGATTATCGGCTGGGCGCTGGTGCTGGAGTACGCATTTGGCGCCGCCACCGTTGCCGTTGGCTGGTCCGGATACATCAATAGCTTCCTCCAGGATTTCGGCATCCACATGCCGCCCGGCCTGAGCGCCGCCCCCGGCACCGAAATGGTCATGCTGAAGGGCCGCTGGGAGCGGCTGACTTCGCTGCATGGCGTGGCCGCCGCCGTTATCGCCGCCGCGCCGCATGCGACCGCCCATTTTGACTTGCTGGCGTTTCTCGGCATTCTCGCGGTCACCGTGATTTTGGTGATCGGCATCAAGGAATCGGCCAACGTCAATAGCGCCATCGTGGTGATCAAGGTGGCCGTGCTGCTGATCTTCATCGGCCTAGGCTGGCAATTCCTCGCCGCCGGCGGATGGCACCTGGCGATGCGCAACTGGCATCCGTTCATTCCGCCCAACACCGGCCACTTCGGCTCCTTCGGCTGGTCCGGCGTGGTGCGCGGCGCCGCGATCATATTTTTTGCCTATATCGGCTTTGACGCGGTCTCCACCGCCGCGCAGGAAGCCAAGAATCCCGGCCGCGACATGCCCATCGGCATTCTCGGCTCACTGGTCATCTGCACCGTCCTCTATATTCTGGTCGCGCTGGTGCTGACCGGATTGGTGCCCTATACGAACCTGAACGTGCCGGATCCGGTCGCCCTCGGCGTGGACCGGACGGGGGTCGCTTGGGGCAGTTTTCTGGTGAAGATCGGGGCCATTGGCGGCCTGTCCTCGACCATGCTGGTCATGCTCCTGGGCCAGTCGCGGGTTTTTTTCACCATGTCCCGCGATGGCTTGCTGTGGAAATGGGCCAGCAAGGTCCACCCCAAGCTCCGCACCCCCTACATTTCATCCATCGTGATCGGCACCGCCGTGGCGCTGCTTGCCGCCAGCCTGCCCATCACCACGCTGGATGAGCTGACCAGCATCGGCACGCTTTTTGCCTTCGCCATCGTCTCCGCTGGCGTATGGATCCTGCGCGTGCGCGAGCCCAATCTGCCGCGGCCATTCCGCACGCCCTGGGTGCCGTTTGTTCCCATCATGGGCGTGGTAGTCTCGCTCGCGCTCATGCTCAGCCTGCACGGCCTGACTTGGGAAGTCTTCGTGAGTTGGCTGGTGCTGGGCTTGATCATTTACTTCACCTACAGCCGCAAGCACAGCCGCGTGCAACAGGCTCTGGCCGCTTTGCCCGGACCCCCGGCGCCGGTCCAGTCCGACGCCGGCAGCGGGGACTAGCAGCCGCGCGCACCCTGATCGAACGCCGGCAGCGGGGACTAGCAGCCGCGCGCACCCTGATCGAAACGCTCCCCGGCGCGCTGCCGCTCGCGGGGGCCGCGCCTTTTGGTCGGGGAGCAAAGCGGGCGCGGAAAGGTCGCGAAATTCCCCGGCGCTGCAAGCGCGCTGGCAATCGCTGCGGCCCGCCCTGCAAGCGACGCGGCGCGGCCCCCAAAGCCGGGGTCCCCAACGCGCAGCGATGCGCGTTGGGGTGGGGCGATGGGCCGGCTGGGCTGGGGCGGGCTGGGGTCCCCGGCCCAGCCGGCGCGTAAGCGGGACGCGCGGCGTAGCCGCGCTGGGGCCCGCGCCAAACAATCGCTGCCGCCGCCACGGCTAATATAGAGGGGAATGGCGGAACGCAAGAGCATTGGGCAGCAAACAGACGGCTGGAAGTGGCTTTGGCGCCGCTCCCGGTTGCTGCGCGTTTTGGCGATCGTCGGCGCCCTGGCGCTGCTGATCTCCGTCCCCGGCTGGCTGGGCCACCCGGTGGCGTTTTGGGCCTCGTTCATCCGGTTCGCCTTCTACGTAATCCTGGCGATCTGGCTGTTCCGCGGTTTGTTCCGGCTGGTCGCCCGCGCCATGTGGCCGCTGCGCAACCGGCTGCTGGCCGCCTATGCCTTGGTGGCCGTCATCCCGATTGCCCTGATTCTCGCGCTGGGCGGCATCGCGGCGTATCTATTCTACGGCGAGTACGCCGCCTATTTATTTAATCAGGACCTGGGATCGCGCATCGCCCGCGTCGCCGACACCAATTCCGCCATCGCCGCCGCCGTCGCCTATCGCGCCCGCAGCGGTGTCGGCGGCGGCGCCGAAGCGATCCTCGCCCACTACGACCGCTTGAGCTTTCCGCAAGGCGGAATTCAGTCCTACCTGTATCGCGCCGACGGTTCGCCCCTGCTTTCCTCCTCGCCGCCGCTGCCATCGTGGCTGCACCATGATTTCCGCGGCCTGGTGCGCCTCCGTGAACACTACGCGATAGCCGCCTACATTGAAGAGCCGCGGGCGCGCGGGTCCGAGCGGGTGCTCAGCCTGTTCCCCCTCACGCCCGTGTTCCTGAATCGCCTGGCGCACGGCATCGGCTCGATGGAAATCTTCGACACCGCCGCCAGCACCCGCAGCCGGGGTTCGGGCATCACGGTTACCACCGCCAAGCCCTCGGCCGCCAGTGGCCTGCGCAATCTGTCCAGCACGCTGCCGCTGCCCGCCGCCAGCGGCCTCTTCGACGTCAAGATCGTTTTCTGGACGCTGCTGCCGGTGCGGCGGTGGTCGGATGGCCACCACGCCGATCGCCTGGTCAGCGGCGACACCCGCCCCGGCATCTTGAACCAGAGCCTGTTCAGCACGTTAGGGGCGCAGACCAACGAGTTCGCCCGCATTCCCATCCTGGTGCTGGAGTTCGTCGCCGGCTTCTTCCTCATCATTGAGCTGGTTGCGCTATTTTTCGCCATCCGACTGACCCGTTCCATCACCCACGCCGTGCACGACCTGTATGCGGGAACGCAGCGCGTGCACGCCGGCGATTTCTCCCATAGCATCGGCATCCGTTCCCGCGACCAACTGGCGGCGCTGGCGGAATCGTTCAACGAGATGACCGGCTCCATCTCCCAGCTCATGCAGCAGCAGCGGCAGAAGGAGCGCCTGGAAAACGAGATCGCCATCGCCCAGGAGGTCCAGGCGCAGCTGTTTCCCAGCGGCTCGCCGATGGTTTCGGGCCTGGACGTGTGGGGCCAGTGCCTGCCGGCGCGCTCGGTCAGCGGCGATTACTTCGATTTTTTCGAGACCGGCCGGCAGGTGGGCTTCGCCCTCGGCGATGTCTCCGGCAAGGGCATCTCCGCCGCCTTGTTGATGGCCACGGTGGCCAGCGCCATGCGCGCCTACCAGGGGATGGCGGTTGCCACATCCGCCTCGGTGGCGGTAGCGGTCGCCGGCGGCGGGAGTGAGGAGACGATTGGCGAACGCGCGGCGGCTGCGCCGCCCCTCCTGACGCCGGCGCCGTTGTTGGAGCGGCTCAACACCCAGCTTTGCCGCAGCACCACGCCGGAGAAATACGTCACGCTGTTCTACGCGCAGTTCGACGCCGGCCAGCGGTTGCTGCGCT
>JAKAUF010000377.1 GCA_021827785.1 Acidobacteriota bacterium
GTGCAATCCACGGGCCACCCGGCGCCGAGCGCAACCGCCCCGCGCGGCAAGCGGGACGCCCCGCCGCAGGCGGGGCTGGGGCCCGCGCCCAGCGAGCGACGCGCGGGCGGGGGCTGGGGCGGATGGGGTCCCCAGCCCGCCCCGCGCGGCAAGTGGGACGCCCCGCCGCAGGCGGGGCTGGGGCCCGCGCCCAGCAATAGTTAGCCAATCCCAACCCGGCTTCATTAGCTCCGGCTTATCTCCGTTCGCCATGCGCGCCTCCGCCATGCCGCGGTTACCGCACCGACCCCAGCGATTGCACCGCCACCCGGGGTGGAATCTCGCCCGGCGACAGGATCACCAGTTTCGGCAGGAACGGCTCGACCAGCCGGCGCAGATAGAAGCGCGCTGGTGAACCGCACAACAGCACCGGCGAAAACGGCGCCGCCGATTCCTCCGCCACCCGCCGCAGGCCCTCCACCACCCGCCGCAGGAATGCCGGCTGCAATCCCGGGCCGTTTGCCGCCGCCGGCTCGACGGCGCGCGAGATCTCGTCTTCCAGCAGCGGATCCAGCGTCACCACCGTCAGCTTGCCGTCCTCGCTCAACAGGGGCTGCACCAACCCCCGGCGCAGCGCCTGCCGCGCCGCCTCCACCAGCAGCACGGGGTTCTTGTTCGCCGCCGCGGCGTCCAGCAGCGTCTCCAGAATCGTGTGCAAGTCGCGGATCGAGACCTGTTCCCGCAGCAGCTGCTGCAAGACCTTTTGCACTTCGCCCAGGGACAGCACCTTCGGCACCAGTTCCTCCACCAGCTTCGGCTGCGATTCCGAGAGCGCGTCCAGCAAGCGCTTGGTTTCCTGCCGCGTCAGCAGCTCGTGGGCGTTCTGCTTCACCAATTCCGCCAAATGCGTCGCCAGCGCCGAGGTCGGATCCACCACCGCGTATCCTTGCGCCAGCGCTTGTTCCCGCAGCCCCGGCGCAATCCACTGCGCCGCGACGCCGAAGGCCGGTTCCCGCGCCGGCGTCCCCGCCAGCGGCGGCGGCTCGGGCTCCGAGCTGATCGCCAGCAGTTGTTCCGGCGCCATCTCCCAGCGCGCGATCTCCGCGCCGCGCAGCAGCACCAGGTATTCGTTCGGGCTCAGCCGCAGGTTGTCGGTGATGTGGATCGGCGGCACGATGAAGCCCAGTTGCAGCGCCAGATGCTTGCGCAGCGAACGGATGCGCGGCAACAGCTGCCCGCCTTGTTTTTCATCCACCAGCCGCACCAGCCCATACCCCACCTCCACGCTCAGCTCCTCCAGCTTCAGCAGCCCTTCCAGCTGGTTTTGCAGCGTGGGGGGCGGCGCCGGCGCCGCCTCCGCCTGGGCCGCCGCCGCCGGCATGCGCCATCCCGCGTAGCCGAGCATCGCCGCCACCACCAAGAACGGCAGCTTGGGCAGCGCGGGAATCAGCGCCATCGCCCCCAGCACCACCGCCGCGATCAGCAGCGGCTGCCGCCGCGACAGCAGTTGCCGCCGCAGGTCCGCCGCCAGGGGATCGTCCGACGCCGACCGCGTCAGCACGATGCCGCCGGCGATGCTCACCAGCAGCGACGGGATGATCGTCACCAGCCCGTCGCCGACGGTCAGGACGGTGTAGGTCTTCAGCGCCTCGGTGAAGGGCATGCCCTGCTGCAAAATGCCGATCAGCAGCCCAGCGATGATGTTGATGGCCGTGATCAGCACGCTGGCCAGCGCGTCCCGTTGGTTGAACCGCGCCGCGCCGTCCATCGCCCCGTGGAACTCCGCGTCCCGCGCGATCTGCTCCCGCCGCGACCGCGCCTCGCGCTCGTCAATCAGCCCCGCGTTCAGGTCGGCGTCAATCGCCATCTGCTTGCCGGGCAGCGCGTCGAGCGTGAAGCGCGCGCTCACCTCCGCCGTGCGCACCGCGCCGTGGCTGACCACTAAATATTGGATGGCGATCAGCGCCAGGAAAATGACGAAGCCGACGACGTAGTTGCCCCCCACCACGAACTGCCCGAAGGCTTGGATCACCCGCCCCGCTGCCCCCGGGCCGGTGCTGCCGTGCAGCAGAATCAGGCGGCTGCTGCTCAGGTTCAGCGCCAGCCGGAACAGCGTCAGCAGCAGCAGCAGGGAGGGAAACACGGAAAACTGCACCGGCTTGAGGACATAGATCGCCGACAGCAGCACCAGCACCGACGCCGTGATGCTGATGGTCAGCAGCAGGTCCAGCAGCGGCGCCGGCAGCGGCACCAGCATGACGAACACCAGCCCCACCGCCGCGGCCGGAACCACCCATTCCGAGCGCGCCTTCAGTCGCTGGGCCGCGGTTGTGGACGTCGTCGCCGCCATCGTCGCCTCCTACGCCGGCCGCGCCGCCGGCCGCAACTGCGCCTGCGCCGCGAAAATAAACGCCAAGATCTCCGCCACCGCCGCGTACAGCGACGGCGGTATCGCCTGCCCCACCTCCACCGCCCGGTACAATGCATGCGCCAGCGGCGGGTTTTCCACCGCCGGAATGCCGTGCCAGCGGGCGATCTCCTTGATCTGCCGGGCCAGATACTCGCGCCCCTTGGCGATCACCACCGGCGCCGCCATCGTTGCCGGGTCGTAGCGCAGCGCAATGGCGTATTCGGTGGGGTTCACCACCACCACCGTCGCTTGCGGCACCTCCCGCAGCATGATCCGCCGGTAGAGCACCCGGCGCATGCGCCGCTGCCGCCCCTTGATCTCCGGGTTGCCCTCCAAATCCCGCGCCTCGTGCTTGACCTCGTCCTTGGTCATCTTCAGCCGCTGCGTGAACGTCCGCCGCTGCATCAGATAGTCGAAGCCGCCCCACAGCACCAGGATCAGCGCGGACTTCCAGGCGATCGTCAGCATCCAGCCCAATTGCGCCGTCAGCAGTTGCGCCGCCGTCCCGTGCATCGCCGTCAGCAAGCGCGGCCACGCGCCGCGGCCGGTGGCATAGGCCACGTAAAGAATCGCTCCCGCCGGCACCAAGGATTTGAGCAGCCGGCTGACGCTGGCGGCGGAAAACAGGTTCTGGATGTTGGTGACGGGATTCAGCCGTTTCACATTCGGCTGGAAGGGCTTGGCGGAGAGGATCCAGCCCCCTTGCGCCACGCTGGCCGCGACCGCCGCCACCCAGGCCGCCGCCATCGCCGGCCCCGACCACCACGCCACCAGCAGGCTGGCCCGCCGCGCCGCCGCCAGCACGCCCCAGTGCGGCGCCGCCGCGCCGCGGAGCAGTCCGGCGAACAACCGCCGCCATCCCAGCGCCCATTGCAGCGGCGACAGCGCCAGCACCGCCAGCAGCGCCGCCAGCGCCGCCGCCGCCGGCAGGTCCATCGAGCGCGCGATCTGGCCGTCGTCCCGCGCTTGCTGGCGCCGGTGCCCGGTGGGCTTTTCTGTCTTTTCTCCGCCGTTGGCCATGCTGCCTTCCGAATCACTCCCGTCCTAGCGCGCGTGCGTCATCAGCTCGGAGGTCGCCACCAGCGCATGGCCGAAATATCCGCTCAGATACCGCGGCCAGTACGCCACCGTCACCGCCAGCAGGGCGAAGCCCAGCAGGCTCTTGACCGACATGCCGACGAACAGCGCGGGAAACTGCGGGGACGCCTTGGCCAGGAAGTTCATCGCCCAGTCCGTCAGCATCGTCGCCAGCAGGACCGGCGCGGCGATTTGCACGCCCACCACCCACATCACGTTCGCCAGCCGCATGACTCCGTGCGCCATCACCCAGGTCGCGCCGAACTGCCCCAGCGGCACCAGCCGGAAGCTCGCCGCCAGCGCGCGCAGAATCCAGCGAAATACCCCCAGTTGGATGAAGATCAGCAGCGTGATCAGGTCGTGCAGCACGGAAACCACCGGCGTGTTCACCGGGCTGTTGGGGTCAATCAAATTGGCCAGCGAAAAGCCCATCTGGAAGCCAATGATCTCGCCCGCCAGCTCCATGCCGTCGAACACCAGTTGAAAGATCAGCCCCGTCAGCAGCCCGAACATGGCCTCCCGCCCCAGCATCATCGCCGCCATGCCCATGCCGACTCCGGGCATCGGCGCGAAGTGCAGCGGGGCCAGCACCGCCGTCAGCGCCACGGCCAGCGCGGCTTTCAGCCGCCAGGACACCGCGCTGTGGCTGAAAAACGGCGCAAACGTCATCAGGCCCCCGGCGCGGGCGGCGATCAGCAACACGGGAATCAAATAGGCGCTCAGCCCGGCGGTGGTCATGAATTAGTGCAGAAACGGGCGGAAGTTGCCGAACAGTTGCAGCGTATAGGCGGTCAGCTTGTGCAGCATCCACGGCGTCAGCACGAAGGCCACCGCCGCCACCGCCGCCAGCCGCGGGACCGTCGAGACGGTCGGATCCTGAATGGAAGTCATGACCTGGCCGATGTTGATCACCAGCGCCACCACCGTGGCCGCCACCAGCATCGGCGCGCCGATCCAAAAGGCCGTTTGCAGCGCATGGCGCGCCAGTTGCACCGCGAGATCGTCACCCATCGGTCGCTCCTTTCCTCATGCAGCCTGGTCAATGCAGGCTGGTCAGCAGCGAGGCCACCACCAAATGCCAGCCGTCCACCGCCACGAACACCAGAATCTTCAGCGGCGTCGAGATCACCACCGGCGGCAGCTGCATCATTCCCACCGAGGTCGTCACCGCCGCCACCACCATGTCAATCACCAGGAAGGGCAGGTACAGAACCACGCCGATCTGAAACCCGGTTTCCAGTTCGCTGACGATGTAGGCCGGGATCACCACCCGCATCGGCAGGTCCTGGGGCGTTTTCGGCCGCGGCAGGTTCGCCATCTGGTCGAACATCGCCAAATCCTTTTCCCGCGTGAAGTGCAGCATGAAGTTCCGCAGCGGCACGCTGCCCCGGTCCATCGCCACCGAGGCGCTGATCTGTCCCCGTTCGTAGGGCACGATGGCCGCCTTGTGCACCGAAGCCAGCACCGGCTGCATCACGAAATAGGTCAAGAACAGCGCCAATCCGATCAGCGTCTGGTTGCTGGGCGCGGTGTTGGTGCCCAGCGCCTGGCGCAGGAAATGAAACACGATCAGCAGCCGCGCGAATGGCGTCACCGACACCAACAGCGCCGGCAGCACGCTCAGCATCGTCAGCAGAATGACGATCTGCCACGACAGGGAGGTGGCTGAATCCATCGCGCCCGGCAGCCGCAAGCCCTTGCGGCCCAAGGCGGGCATCAGCCCCTGCATCATCGGTCCCAGCGGCGCGCCAGGGATGGCGCCGTTCAGGCCCGTGGCGGTGGGCGGAGTCGGCGGCGTGGCCGTGGTCTGCGCCCGCAACCGCGGCGCCGCCAGCAGGCAAACCGCCAGCGCCAGCCAGCCTAGCGTCCGCCAACCCCGCCGTTGGCTTACCGGAACATGGCCGGGTGCCGCGGCGCCGCCGGCGCCGGCGGTTCGATGCGCGACAGCAGCGCGATCGAGTTCTGCGCCCCGCCGATCAAGAACTGCGACTCCCCGTAGCGCACCACCGCCAGAAATCGCTTGTCGCTCAGCGTCAGCATCTCCGCCATGCGCAGCTCCCGGCGCGGCCGCCGCGCCACCTTCTGTTGCAGCGCCGGCCACAGCCGTCCCCAGCGCCAGGGCAGCCATCCTCGGCTCGCGCCCGGCGCGGCCGCCGCCGCCGGCAACGCCCTTGTTTCCGCCGCGGCGCGATCCGGCTTTCCCGCCCTGATGCCGGGCAGCGCCAGTTCCATGGCTTGCGCGAAATGCGCAGGGAAATCCTCTTCGCCCCCGCCCTCGGTCCGCGCCGCGGGAAGAGCCGCCTGCGGCGGGATGGGCCGCGCCGCCGCGGGACGCGGGCGGGCGGGGCGTGGAGACGTGGCCCGCCGCGGCGCCGCCGCGGCAGCGGCGCCGCGCGCCGCGCCGCCGGAGCGGCCGGCTCGCGCGGCAGGGGTACGGGTTGGATGCGGCATAGGACATTCCTTTCGGTGCAGGGAAATTTACGCCAGGCGCGTGATGCGCACGGCCAATTGATCGCCGGTGACCTCGAACTCCGCCCAGCCGATGAGCTGGCCGTTCACCCGCAGGGGCACGTCCTGCCCCTTTTGCCACCGGGTGTTGATCACCGAGCGCGGTTCCAGTTGCAATAAATGCCGGACGGTGAAACGCGGGATGGCGAGGTCTACCGCCATCTCGACCGGCAATTGCAGGCACTCGCCCCAGGCGTCGGCGTCGCTGGCTTCGGCGGGGTAAGCGGGCAGAGCGGGGTTGGTAGCCATACGATCTAGTGCTGAATCAGGAAATCGGTGAAGTAAATCCTTCCCACGCGCAGCATGGGCGCCTTGCGGCGCAGCATCGCCAGCAGGCGTTGTTTCAGCTTCGCCTTCCCATCCGGCGCCAGCAGTTGGGCGGAGGTGCTGGTGGTGAGCGTCGAGATGATGCCGTCGCGCGCGGCGGCGATGGCCGGGCCCGCGGCGGCGCCGGTCGGTTCCGGCGCGGTCAGACCCAAGGCGATCTGCACGCGCAGAAAGCTCATCCCGCCCGGGTCGGCGAGGTTCACCAGAAAGGGCTTGAGCGTCAAGGACGCGGTCACGGGCCGCTTGCCCGCCGCTGCCGCCTTGGAGGCGTGATGAAAATAGGAACAGCCGCCCGCGGCGAGCAGAAGCACAAGGCTTCCCGCCAGCCAAGGGCGGCCGTGAGGGGAACGATGGGGGCGTCGGGCCATTACGGCCCTGCCTATGCAATCCGCG
>JAKAUF010000253.1 GCA_021827785.1 Acidobacteriota bacterium
CCACGGCGTCCACTCCCGCCCGCCGCTTCCAGCGGCGCTAAGCACGCATCCCAATAGGCATGCAGCTTGCCGATACGGCACGCCCGCTCCGGCGCCGGAGTCCGCGCCGTGCCGCCCCCGCCATTGCCTATCCGCGCCAGGCGCGGCCGGACCAGCGTTTGCGGCGTCCCGTTCCCATGACCGTGGCCTTGCCCCTGTCCGGAACGTGGGTACGGACCGCGGAGAATCGCCCCGACGATCCCCGCAGTTGGCAAAACGAACCGGGCCCTGGCGCGGATGAGCCCGCGGAGGCCGAAGTCGTCCACCGCTCCATCCGCGCGTTGGAGGTGGTGCCGCGCGTCCGCCTGCCCTAGCCGAGGCGCCTAACGTTCTGCGTCCCCCGCGGCCGCCTGGCTGGCGCTCTCCAGCGGCGCCCGCGTCTCCACCTGGAAGCGCCGGCTCTCGCCGCGATGGGAATACCCGGCGGGAATCGAGGAGGCGTTGCCGTCCCGCGGTTGCTGATCATGCGGGGTGCACCGCGCTATTATGGCCCGCGGCGGTCCGCCGCGGCCGATGAACATCCTCCCTCGATCCCTCCGGACCCGCCGCGGTCAACCCCGCGCCAATCCCCAAACCCGGTCCGCCGAGCGCCCCAGAAAGTGATATTGTCTCCAGGGGAAAGTTGCAATGGGTATCGAAACTCGCACGCCCTGCCGTGGGTCATTGGAGGCAGTCATGTTCAGACATTGGGCTTCGGCCCCTCGGTTTCGCTCCCGCTCGCGACGGCTGGCCGCAACCGCGGCCGTCGCCGCGACGGTCGCGGCCACCGCGCTTGGGGCTGCCGCCCCGGCGCCGGCGCCGCTGCCCGCGCGGACATTGATGAGCCGCCTGCGCTGGCGGCAGCTCGGCCCGGCGATCGGCGGACGGGTGGTGGCGGTTGCCGGCGTGCCGAGCCAGCCCGATTTGTTTTATATGGGCGCCACCGGCGGCGGCGTGTGGCGCAGCACCGATTACGGGCTGCGCTGGGTCAATATCTCCGACCACGCCATGCCCACCACCAGCGCCGGCATCGGCGCCTTGGCGGTGGCCCCGTCGAATCCCAAGATCCTCTACGCCGGCACCGGCGAGTGCGACATCCGCAACACCATGATCCCCGGCGACGGCCTGTTCCGGTCCTCCAACGCGGGTGGCAAATGGCGGCGCGCTGGCCTCGCCGCCACCCACACCATCTGCGCCCTGGCCGTGGACCCGCGCAACGCCAACGTCGTCTTCGCCGCTTCCCTGGGGCACGTCTTCAAGCCCAACGCGGCGCGCGGCGTCTTCCAGACCACCGATGGCGGCCGCACCTGGCGCAAGGTGCTGTATGTCAACGATCGCACTGGAGCGGTGGACGTGGTCATGGATCCCCGCGATCCGCGCGTGCTGTACGCCGCCATGTGGCAGGCGCAGCGCACCCCGTGGGGCCTGGACAGCGGCGGCCCCGGTAGCGGCTTGTATAAAACCACCGACGGCGGCGCGCACTGGGCCAACTTGACGCGCAACGCCGGCCTGCCGGCCGGCGTCTGGGGCCGCTCGGGCGTTTCCATCGCCGCCAGCGACCCGCAGGTGGTTTACGCCATCATTCAGGCGCGCCACGGCGGAATTTTCCGCTCCGCCGACGGCGGCCGGCGCTGGCGCCGCGTCAACCGCTCCTGGGCGCTGCGGCAGCGCGCCTTCTATTACATGAGCATCTACGCCGATCCCACCGATCCCAACACCGTGTACGTGCCGGAGGTGGACGCGCTCTGGGTGTCCCATGACGGCGCCAAGACCTTCCACCGCCTGCATACGCCTCACGGCGACAATCACATCGTCTGGATCAATCCCCGCAATCCCAAAATCTTGCTCGAAGGCAATGACGGCGGCGCGACGATTTCCACCGACGGCGGGCGCACCTGGAGCAGTGAGCACAACCAGTTCACCGCGCAGTTCTATCATCTCGCCCTCGACCGGCAGTTTCCCTTTCACGTCTACGGCGCGCAGCAAGACGAGCGCTCCATGTCCGGTCCCAGCGCCGCGCCCGGCGGCAGCATCCCGGTCGGCGCTTGGCGCCCCGCCGCCTATGGCGAAGCCAGTTGGGTCGCGCCCGAGCCCGGACATCCCAACGTCACCTTCGGCAGCGGCTATTTCAGCATCATGATTCGCGCCGACAGCCGCACCGGCCAACTGCAAGGCGTCAGCCCCTGGCCGGATTATCAAGAGGGATCGCCCTCGGCGGCGCTCAAATACCGCTTCGGGTGGTCGCATCCCATCTTATTTTCGCCCGCCAATCCGCACCAGCTTCTGACCGGCGCGCAATATGTATTGTCCAGTTTGGATGGCGGTCGCAGTTGGCGACGCATCAGTCCCGACCTCACGCGGAACGACCCCGCCACGGAAGCCGCCAGCGGCGGCCCCATCAACATTGACGCCTCCGGCGCCGAAGTCTATCCCGGCATTTCCGCCTTGGCGGTCTCGCCGCTGAATGGCCGAATCATTTGGGCGGGAACCGACGACGGGCGGGTCCAGGTCACCACCAATGGCGGCCGTACCTGGCGCTCGGTTCGCCCCCCGCAGCTGCCCAAATGGTCCTGGGTCAGCTGCATCGAGCCTTCATTTGTGGCGCCCGGGACGGCGTTTCTGACCGCCCGCCGCTATATGTGGGACGATTTTCATCCTTACGCCTTCGTCACCCACGATTTTGGCCGCCATTGGCAAACCATCACGCAGGGCCTTCCCCCCAACACCTACCTATTCGCCATCCGCCAGGATCCCCGCGATGCCCGGCTGCTGTTCCTGGCCGGCAGTTCGACCGTCTATGTCAGCCTAAACGGCGGGGAGCAGTGGCAGCCGTTGACGCTCAACCTGCCGGTGGCGCAGGTGCGTGACATTCGCATCAGCCGCCGCCAGGGGCAGGTGGTCATCGCCACGCATGGCCGCGCCATGTGGGCCTTGGATCAGCTCTCCCTGCTGGAGCAGCTTGCCGCCGCGCCGATCGTCACCGCCACCCGCCCGTTTCTTTTCGCCCCGCAGCGGGCGTGGCTGAGTCATGTTTACGGCCGCGGTCCCGCCGCATTTCGTCCCCCCGCGGCGGGCACGGATCCGGCGTTCGGCGCCGCCGTCTTCTTCCACATCCCCGCCAACTATGATGGCCATACGCCGGTCACGCTGACCTTCCGAACCGCCTCCGGCCAGGTAGTTAGGAGCTTCCACCTGCATCTCGCGACGCGCGCCAAGCGCCCGCATCCCGGCACGCGCTTCGAGCCCACGCAACTGGCTGCCTGGGCCGCCCGTCGGCGCACCGGCATTCGGCCGGGCATGAATCGCTTCCTTTGGGATCTGCGCTATGCCCCGGCGGTGGAGGTGACGGGGTTCGAGCCGCCCATCGCCGCGGGCGGCGAGGACGACACGGTGCAAGGCCCGGTGGTCACTCCCGGCCGGTACACCGTCACCCTGGATTACGGCGGGCGAACCTCGACGCGCTCCTTCGCCGTTTCCCTCGATCCGCGCTTGCACGCCACGCCGGCGGAGTTGGCCGCGCGGCTCGCCTTGCAATTGCGCATTCGCCGCACCCTCGATGCGCTGGACCGCGGCCTGAACCAGGCCATCCGTGCCCGCACCGCCTTGGAGAAGTCAGGGAAGAACGTCTCCGTCGGCGCCGCGGCATCCTCGCCCGGGCGCGCCGCCCTGGCGGCGTTGGACGCGGCCATTGCCCGCTACGTCCAGCTCAAGATCCATTCCAGCGAAGGCAGCTTGCTGGAGCCGACCAGGTTGCGGAGCCATCTCGGTTACTTGGCCGCCGATATCGGCCTCGCCTACGTCGCGCCCAACCGCGCCCAGTATGCGGTGTTCCGTTACCTTCAGGCCCAGGCGCAAACCGCCGTGCGCCGTTTGGATGCCGAGGTGGCCGCCGCCCGCAAGGCGGCCGCCGGCGCTGCCGGGCGATGAGGCCGATCCCGCGCCGTCGCTGCCGGCCTCCTGTTGACTCCGGCGCCGCTTCCGGAGCAATGTTAGTGCTTTGATCCGTCCACTCAGGTGATGACTTATGAAACTGCGCCCCGCCGTCGTCGCGGCATTCGCCCTGTCGCTCTGCCTTCCCCTTGCCTTCGCGCAGCGTCCTCGCCGCCCGCGGCCTCCCAGCGGTCCGCCGCCGCACAACCCTAACGCCGCCAAGCCCTATCCCCAGGGCGATCCCGCGCTGGGCGCGCCGATCGTGACCCACCACAGCGTCACCATCAACGGCCACACGCTGCAGTACACCGCCACCGCGGGCACCCTGCCGATCTACACGGTGGTCAACCATCAGCGCGAGTTCGAGGCGCGCATGTTTTTTGTCGCCTATACCTTGGACCATCACGGCTCGGGTCCGGACCGGCGTCCGCTCACCTTTTCCTACAACGGCGGCCCGGGCGCCGCCTCGGTGTATGTCCACATTGGCGGCTTCGGTCCCTACCGCGTGGCCATGAATACTAACGGCACCATGCCGCCGCCGCCGTTCCACATGGTCGTCAACCAGCAAACCTGGCTGCCGTTCACCGACATGGTCTTCGTGGACGCCATCGGCACCGGCTACAGCCGCGCCGCCTCTCCGGCCATGCTGCGCCGCGCCAGCGGCGTGCAGGGCGATATCGCCGCCTTCGGCGCGTTCATTCAGCAGTACCTGCTCCAGTACAACCGCATCAGTTCCCCCCTGTTCTTGGCGGGGGAAAGTTACGGCACTTTCCGTTCCGCCGGCTTGGCCGGATATTTGGACAGCCACGGCATCGCCCTGAATGGCGTGATGCTCCTGTCCAGCGTGCTCAACTTGCAGACGATTTCCTACGCGCCCGGCAACGATCTGCCCTATGTCCTCTACCTGCCGTCCTTGGCCACCATCGCCTGGTACCACCACAAGCTCTCGCCGCGGATGGAGAAAGAGCCGGTTTCCGAGGTGGCGCACCAAGCCGAACAGTGGGCCTTGCACGGCTACCAGCAGGACCTGGATGAAGGCGATCAGCTGCAAGGCGCCGCGCGCCAGGCGGCCATCGCGAAAATGGCGCATTTCACCGGCTTAAGCCCGCGCTTCCTCGACGATTTCAACCTCCGCGTCAACACCTGGAACTTCATGACCCAGTTGCTGCGCGGCCAGAAGCTGATCATCGGCCGCCTGGACGCCCGGATCACCGGTTTCAATCGCACCCCGGGCAATCAGTTCCCCGATTTCGATCCCAGCGACGCCATGACCGGGCCGCCGTTCACCCAAATGTTCCTGCAATACGTGCGCAACGACCTGGGTTACAAGAGCTCCATCGTCTACTACACCCTAGGCGGCGGCATTGACCGCTGGAATTGGCAGACCCGCGGCGGCTTTGGCGGCGGCTACGCCGACACCAGCAAAATGCTGGAGAGCGCCTTCGCGAAGAACCACTACTTGCATCTGTTCGTCGGCGAGGGTTATTACGACTTGGCGACGCCGTTCTTCGAGGCCCAGTACAGCATCAAGCACCTCTTTCTGCCCCCGGCGGAGCAAAAGAACATCACCGTGGCGCATCTCCAGGTGGGCCACATGATTTACCTGAAGCGCGCCACCCGCATCCAGTTGCAGCAGGATGCGCAGCGCTTCATCGCCAACGCCGCCGCGCAATAGCCGCGGGCGCGGCCACCATCCCTTGCGGGCGCCGGGCCGCCGGCGCCCGGCCCGTTCGCGGGGGTCGCGCCCTTGGCGCGGAGAGCCACGCTCAATCGGTGCCGCGCGACATCATTTGCTGAATCTGCTTGGCCAGCTGTTCAATCTTCTTGGCCTTGCGAATCACCGCCAACGACAGCGTGTTTTCGTTGGTTTTGCCGATCGCCACGCGCAACTGCTGCGCCAGCACGAACAGTTTCGCGCTGTCGTCCTTCAGCTTCCGCTGCCGCAGCGCCGCCTGCGCCTTCTTCTGCCGGTACGCCATTGCCGGCGGCAGATGGATCTGCTGCCCGGAGTCATAGGCCGGTGCGTGCAGGCACGGGGGCTGTCCTGGCGCGCCGCACGGCGTCTGTCCCGCCGCGCCCAACGCCATGGCCAAAACCAACGCCGCTGCTCCCGCCATTACCCTGCCGCGTCGCCCCAACGCCCTCATGCTGTCCTACCTCCCGCCTCCAATGTACCGCTGCCGAGGCGATTGTAGGCCCAATCCGCACCGTGGCGGGTGGCGCCAAGCCGGCGCCACGGGCGCGTCATCGCCCGCCGCGGCGGGTCCTACATGCTTCCAGGGCCTGCGGCGCCTGCGCTCAATTTTCCCGCCCTGCCGCGGCCTTCCGCGCTTCCAGGCCGCTTTGCTAAACTTGTATGGGTCTGCTCGCGAGCGGGCCGCCGACACCCGCCCATGGACGCAATTCTCGCCCTCGAAGATGGCCGCCAGTTCCGGGGGCGCGGTTTTGGCGCTCTCGCCGCCGATACCCAGGCCGCGGGCGAGGTGGTCTTTAACACCTCCATGACCGGCTATCAGGAGATCTTCACCGATCCCTCCTACGCCGGCCAAATGGTCTGCCTCACCAACCCGGAAATCGGCAACTACGGCGCCAACGCGCAGGACGAAGAAGCCGCCCGTCCCTTCATTGAAGGCCTCATCGTGCGCGAGTTCTCCGCCATCGCCAGCAACTGGCGCAGCGAGGAACTCTGCGAGGCGTATCTGCGCCGCCACAAAATCGCCGGTATCGCGGAACTCGATACCC
>JAKAUF010000239.1 GCA_021827785.1 Acidobacteriota bacterium
GCGTGTACCTAGGCAATTTCAGCTACCAGTCGGTGGCGCGGCTGAAGCCGGGAGTGACGCGGGCCATGGCGCGGGTGGACCAGGCGCGGATGGAGCAGACGGTGCTGCGCCGCTTTCCGGCGCCGCCGGGTTACAGCAAGAGCCTATTCGTCAACGCCCATATCGGGCCCTTGGTTCGCCCGCTGCGGCAGGTGGTGGTGGGCGATGTGGGGCCGATGCTGTGGATCATTTTCGGCGGCATGGGGCTGGTGTTATTGATCGCCTGCGCCAATGTGGCCAATCTGATGCTGGTGCGGGCGGAGGGGCGGCAGCAGGAGCTGGCGATCCGCGCGGCGTTGGGCGGGGGCCGGCGGCGGCTGGCGGGCGAACTGCTGCTGGAAAGCCTGGTGCTGGGCGTGGGCGGCGGCGTGCTGGGCCTGGGACTGGCATTCGCCGGCCTGCGGCTGCTGCTGGCGCTGGCGCCGACGGGTCTGCCCCGCCTGCACAACACGGGGCTGCATCCGCTGGTGCTGCTGTTTTGCTGCGGCGCCGCGCTGCTGGCCGGCGCGGCGGCGGGCTTGCTGCCGGCGCTGCGCTACTCCCGGACGACCGGGGTGCTGCGCGAAGGGGGCCGCAGCCTAAGCGGCAGCCGGCGGCGGAATCGCGCGCGCAACGCGCTGGTCACCGCGCAGGTGGCGCTGGCGTTCGTGTTGCTGATCTGCGCCGGGCTGATGATCCGCAGCTTCGCCGCGCTGCGGCAGGTCAACCCCGGCTTCCGCGATCCCGGCACGCTGGAGACCTTCGGCCTGTACCTGCCGCCTACCGCCATTGCTTCCAAGGCGGCGGTGACGCGGGCGCAGGCGGCGCTGCTGCAACGGCTGGCGGCGCTGCCCGGCGTCTCCGCGGCGGCGATGACCACCACCTTGCCGCTGACGGGCCGGAACAACGTGAATCCGGTAGTGGCGGCGGATCACCATTACGCCGCCAACACGGTGCCGCCGCTGCGCGACTTTACTTTTGTCTCTCCCGGCTACTTCCATGCCATGGGCATTCCGTTGCTGGCCGGGCGCGACTTTACCTGGACGGATAATTTTGGCCGGCGCGACGTGGCGATCATCTCCGCCAACTTCGCGCGGCAGTATTGGGGCAGCCCCGCCGCCGCGCTCGGGCGCCGCATCCGCAGCGGCGGGAACGACGCCTGGCGGGAGATCGTCGGCGTGGTGGGCAATGTGGATGCGCGGGGCCTGGATCATCCGGCGGCAAGCAACGCCTATTGGCCGCTGGAAACGGGTCAGTTCTTTGACAATAAGGTCAACGTGCACCGCTATGTGAGCGTGGTGCTGCGCACGCCGCAGGCAGGGTCCCGGGCGCTGCTGGCGGAGGCAGGGCGGGCCGTGCGGGAGACTGATCCCAACCTGCCGCTGATTTCGCCGCATACCATGGACCACTTCTACCGGCAGTCGCTGGCGCGGACCTCGTTCACGCTGGTGATGCTGGCCATTGCCGGCGCGATGGCGCTGCTGCTGGGCGCGGTGGGGCTGTATGGGGTGCTGGCGTATGCGGTCAGCCAACGGCGGCGGGAACTGGGCATTCGGCTGGCGCTGGGGCAGGAGCCGCGGGCGGTGGTGGGGATGGTGTTGCGGCAGGGGTTGGGGCTGGCGGCGGGGGGGCTGGCATTGGGGCTGGTGCTGGCCTGGGCGGCGTCGCGGCTGTTGACGGCGGTGTTGTTTGGCGTGCGGCCCATGGACCCGGTCACCTACGCGGCCATCATCGTCACCCTGGGCGCGACGGCGGCGGCGGCCAGCTTCGCTCCGGCCCGCCGGGCGGCGCGGGTGGACCCCGCCGAGGCGCTGCGCGCGGAGTAGCGGGCGGCCGCGCCTATAATGACGCCATGGATGTCGAGCGCACGATTCAGTTCATTCTGGACGCGCTGGCGCGACTGGAGGCGGTCTCCGGCCAGCATGACGAACGGCTGACGCGCATCGAGTCCTCAGTGGCCGATTTGAGCGTGCAGGTGGCCGATTTGGGCGCACAGGTGGCCGGGGTGACCGATCTGGTAGGGCGGCTAGCGCAGGCGGAGCTGCGTCTGGTGGAGCGCATGGACGCGCTGGTGGAAGCGCAGGCCCATACCGACCGCCGGCTGGACGCGCTCATTAACGTGGTGGACCGCCTGTCGCGGCAGTAGCGCGGCGGGCGCACAGCCGCGCCGGGCGTGCCTGATACAATCGCAGCGTGTCTGTGACCCCTTCGTCCGGCGCCCGCCCGGCCGCCGCGCCAGCGGCGGCGCCCGCCCGGCCGCCGCGGCGTGACTGGTTGCTGCGCCTGACGCTGGTGGCGGCGGTGTTGGGCGCGGTGTTGACCGTGCTGGAAGGGGCGCTGCGGTCCGGTTTCGGTCCCTATGCGACGGTCCTGGGCTTGCCGGCGTCCGCCTATTACCAGGTGTTGATTCCCTTGTTGGCGCTGGTGGCGCTGGCGGGTTCGTTGATCTTGGACAAGCAGCCCTTGGTCGGGCTGCTTCTGCTGATCGGCGGAACGATGCTGGTGCTGCCCGGGGGCGGCTATCTGATTCCGGCGGCGGTGCTGGGCGGCGCCTGGGCGGCGTGGCGGCACAGCGCCGCGCGCACCGCCCTGGGCCTGGTGCTGCTGATCCCGGGCGTGGTGGCGGGGTATTACGGCTTGGCCGCGGCGGTCGCGCGCATCAGCGGCAGCGCCTTGCCGGGACTGCCACCCAGCCTCAGCCCGCCGACCCATTGGGGGCAGCTGACGATGCCGCTGGCGATGCTGCTGGTGGCGTGGCTGGGCGCGGTGCTGCTGATGAGCCGCGAATCGCCGGCCGCCTAGCCGCGGCGTAAGGCCGGAATCCATTCGCGGGCGTTGGTGGCATAGATCCGCTCCAGCACGTTTGGCGGCAAGCCCAAGCCATAAATGCGCCACCGTCCTTGCCCGCTGCCGTGGGTGGGGTAAGGGAAATATTCGTCCTCGGTTTGCAGGAAGCGGTAATAGAGGCGGTACATCTCCGTGCTGGGCAGCAAGTCGCTGCCGAACAAGATGCGCTCGGGGTGGCGCAGAAAGAGGGCGCGGGCGGCGCGCGGCTGGCGGCCCAATTCCGCCGCGCGGGCGGAGATGTCCACGGCGAAGTTGGGAAAGCGGTCCAGCCAGGCGCTGACGCGGGCCAGGTCCTCCGCCGCGCCGCCCATGTGGGCGCCGATGAAGCGGGTTTGGGGATGGCGGGCGATCAGACGGGCCTGCTGTGCAAGGATTTCCTCCCAGGCCGGATATTGCGGCCCGTAAAAGCTCCAGTCGGGATGGGCGGCGAGTTCTTCATAGCGTTCGTTGCGCGCGTCCACGGGGGTGAAGAACGCCGCGGGATCGCCGAGATGCAGCATGACCGGGATGCCCAGTTCGGCGGCTTTGGCGAACAGCGGCGCGAAACGCTCATCGTCGGCGCGCAGCAGTCGGCCGCCGGCGTCGCGGGCGCGCAGGCCCAGGTCTTTCCAGACTTTCAGGCCGCGGGCGCCTTGCGCGACGCGGCGCTCCAGCATCTCCACCATGGGGGCGATGCCGCGGCCCTGCGCCCAGCCGTCCCAATCGGCCAGCACGAACAACACGAAGCGGCCCCGCGGAGCGGTGCGATGGCGGGCGAAGACGGCGTCCAGTTCCCCATCCTTGGCCAGGGAAATGTTGACCATGGTTTCGATTCCCGCCGCATCCATGATTCGGGCCACCTCGTCGAGCGGCTGGGAATCCACATGGCAATGGGCATCAACGGCCGGGACGGCGGGACGCAGCACTTCATGGGCCGGAACGCGCAGGCAAGGCTGGGGGTCGTAGTCGGATAAGGGCAGAGCCACGCGCGCGGTGGCGCTGACCATGGCCAGAAACGGGTCGGAATGGGCGGGATCCCCGGCGCGGGAAGGCACACCAAATTGTAGCCGCCCGCTGTCCCAGGGGACAGGATGGGTGATTTCTTTACGTCCGGCGCGGCGGAGCGGGGCGGGGGAAAATGCGCAATCGGCCGCGCCCCCGACCTGTCCTTGCTCCGTAACCCCTTGCATTTCAGAGTCCCCAGCGGCGGTCGCGGAGGACGCCAAGGTTTGGCGTGCGGCTTGCACCAAGGGGGGTGCAACCGCCTATGCGCTCACCCAACCGATCTCGCCGCTTGCCATTGCGCCGCTCCGCGGCAGGGTTTTCGTTGCTGGAGACACTGTTCGCGCTGCTGGTGCTGTGCGTCAGCGTGGCGGTGCTGGCGGCCACGATGACCACGGCGATCCATGCCGACGCGGACAATCAGGTGCAGAATGCGGGGTTATTTCTCGCCAACCAGGAGGCCGAGGAGATCGTGACGGCCTTCCACGCGCTGCGCACGCCCTGCGGCGCGTCGCCGCTGTCGGCATGCACCAGCTTCAAGGATTCCTACAACGCCACCGTGGATCTGAGCGACAACAGCCCGCAGATCCTGGCCAGCGACGGGGATATTGACTTCAGCCAGGCGGCGGAGACCGGGTACAGCGAAACGGTGGTGGTGGGCGGGCCCAATTGTCCGCAGACCGTACCCGCCACGCTGGCCGGCTGCCAAGCCTATGACATCCGCTGGAACATCAACACGCCGGTGCTGGCGACGCTGAACGTCGGCGTCGCCACCGCCAGCAACGTGCAAATGCCGCACCAGATCACGGTGGGGGTGCGCAAGCTCGGGGATACCACCTTCGCTCCGGTAAACGTCCATGCCGCCACGCCCTAACACCGCCCGTTCCGGGTTTTCGCTGCTGGAGATGCTGCTGGCGATGAGCCTGCTGCTGCTGATCAGCGCCATTGCGTTCGGATTCTACGGCCGCTACGCCCAGCGCTATTCGGTGGAAATGGAATCGAGCAACTTATCGGCGGCCGGCGACCGGGCGATCGGCAGCATTACCGGCGACCTGCGCATGGCGGGCTATCCGCCCGCGCCGGCGGCCAGCGCATTCGAACTGTACTTGTATCCCACGGTCAACAATGCGCCCTACGACGGCGTCAGTGACAACATCGTGGCCCGTGGTTTCGATCTGCCTACCCCCACCATGACCGCCAGCGCCGCCACCTTCGAAGCGGCGTTGGGCAATCAGGGGACGCTGACCTCGGGACAGACCGGGCCGGTGGTGGACCAGGTGGAGTATGCGCTGAGCGCGATGCCGGCCGACGAGGTGTCCGGCTGCGCCGCGAATCCGCAATATCCCACCGGGACGCTATGGCAACTGGAGCGGACGGTGCAGGTGAAGAGCAGCAGCGGCGGCCTGGGGACGGCGCAGACCACGCCGGTGCTGAAGCAGGTGTTCTCCGCCAATGGGAATGCGCCGGGCATCTTCACCTATCTCGACGCCAATGGGCAAGTGACGGCGCAACCGCAGGACGTGGCGGAGGTAATCGTGGCGTTCACGCTACAGACCTGCGGCGCGGACCAATACAATCACATGCCGGTGCAGCTGAGTTTTAGCGGCGATGCGTTCGTCCGCAACGTGGGGAAATGATGGCGAGAATGAAACAGGCCGGGAGCAGGCGGGCGCGGCGGCAGCGTGGGATCGCGCTGATGATCGCGCTGTTCGCGCTGGTGGTCATTGCCCTGATGGGGGCGGCGGTGCTGTCCGTCACCATCAACGGCTCGATCTTCGGACGCCAGGCGGCGGGACTGGAACGGGCGGCGACGGCGGCGCAGGCCGGCGCGGATGAAGCGCGCGGGCTGCTGCGCGGGCAGATGGTGAGCGGGGTGCAGCAGACCTCGCCGGTGGTGGCGACGCTGTGCTCGAACACGAATCCCTCTCCGGGCGTGGCGCCAACCTGCTCCACTAACACCGTGGTGTACATCATTAACCCCTCGAGCGACTATCCGGATCCCCAGCCCTGGCTGTCGAGCGATAAATACCCTGATCCGACCTTCACCACCGAGCCCAGTCCGTTCGGCGGCACGGTGGCCTCCGGCTTCGTGACCCCGCTGGGCAGTGACGTGATCACGTCGAGCCTGACCGGCATCACCGGCTTCAAGTGGGCGCGCATCAACGTGGAGACGGAGAACAGCGCCGATGAGGTGGTGGACGGCAGCAATCCCGCCTTGGCGACGCAAGAGATGCTGTATGACTCCGTGCCCACCGCGGCGGGCGTGATACCCGGGCGCTATCCGAACGGGTCGTCGTTAGGCAGCGGGTCCACCGATCCCGCGGTGATCTTCCAGATCACGGCGATGGGTGTTTCCGGCGGCTACGAGAAGCTGGTGACCGAGGACGTCACGCGCTTTCCGTTCGCCTTTCAGGCGCCGTCGGCGGTGACTTTGAGCGGCAGCAGCCCGGTCTTTGGCGGCCCGAACTCGAATAACTTCACCGTTTCCGGGGTGGACGCGTCGGGCGTTTATCCGACGCTGCCGGCACTGGCCGTGGCCGTGCCTGGCAATGGCGCCGCGGCGGTGAATTCGGTCAACAGCGGCATTCCCTCGGTGCGCGACAATTGCACCCATTACGGGCCGTGCCCGGTTTCCTCCAGCGGCACGCCGGTCATCTCGAACGTGAGCGGCACGCAGACGGCGGGCTGCATTTCGCAGAGCTCCTGCAATCCGCTGCCGCTCAGCTCGGACTGGAACACGGAGGGCACGTTCATGCCGCCCACCGGCCTGTTGGGGCTGGTCAACCAACTGGAGAACTCGGCGGATGTGGTGTGCTCGGGGTCAGGG
>JAKAUF010000047.1 GCA_021827785.1 Acidobacteriota bacterium
CGCCCGGCCATCGTGCCCACAATCGTTGGTCTTCGCTGCGTCCGCCGGCTAGCGGCGCGGCCCGCGCCCGCGGCTCCCGGCCCGCGGCCCGCGACGGTGCGGCCCGCGGTCGCCGCCGTCATGCTCGCGCCGCGGATAGGCCGGCTCGTCGCCGTTGCCTTCCTCGGCGCCCGCCGGCAGCGGCAGGCCCAGCTTCTCGCGCTGTTCCTTGAGAATGGCCTTGCGGCTCAGCTTGATCTTGTTGCCCTCGATCGCCAGGCACTTCACCAACACCTGATCGCCTTCCTTCAGCTCGTCGCGCACGTCGCGGATGCGGTACTCCGCCACCTCGCTGATGTGCAGCAGGCCGTCGGTGCCGGGGAAGATCTCGATGAAGGCGCCGAAATCCACCAGCCGCACCACCTTGCCCAGATAGGTCTTGCCCACCTCGGCGGTGGCCGTGACGTCGCCGATCATCTGCATCGCCCGGTTCGCCGCTTCGCCGTCGCTGGCGGCGATGCTGACCGAGCCGTCGTCCTCGACGTCAATCTTGACGCCGGTGGTCTCGGTGATCGAACGGATCATCTTGCCGCCGGGCCCGATCAGGTCGCGGATCTTGTCGACCGGGATCTTCATGGTGAAGATCCGCGGCGCGTACGGCGACAGCGCCGTGCGGGGCTTCTCCAGCGCTTCGGCCATCTTGTCCAGAATGTGGAACCGCGCCCGCTGCGCCTGCTCCAGCGCCTGGCGCATGATCGCCGGCGTCACGCCCGGGATCTTGATGTCCATTTGCAGCGCGGTCACGCCCTCGCGCGTGCCCGCCACCTTGAAGTCCATGTCGCCATAGTGGTCCTCGGCGCCGGCGATGTCGGTCAGCACGGCGTAGCGGTCGCCTTCCATCACCAGGCCCATGGCGATGCCCGCCACCGGCGCGATCAGCGGCACGCCCGCGTCGGCCATGGCCAGCGACGCGCCGCAGACGGTCGCCATCGAGGAGGAGCCGTTCGACTCCAAAATGTCGGAGACCACGCGGAGGGTGTAGGGGAACTCTTCCTCGTCCGGCACCACCACGATCGTCGCCCGCTCCGCCAGCGCCCCGTGGCCGATCTCGCGCCGCCCCGGCCCGCGCAGGAAGCCCACCTCGCCGACCGAGAACGGCGGGAAGTTGTAGTTCAGCATGTAGCGCTTGAAGGCTTCGCCCTCGATCGTCTCCAGCCGCTGCATGTCGTCCTTGGTGCCCAGCGTGACGGTCACCAGCGCCTGCGTCTCGCCGCGCGTGAACAGCGCCGAGCCGTGCGTGCGCGGCAGCAATCCGGTCTCGCAGGTGATCGCCCGCACTTGGTCGAAGGCGCGGCCGTCCGGCCGCCGCTTCTCATCCAGCAGGGCGGCGCGGAAAATCCGCTCCCGCATCAATTCGAAGTACTTCTTGGTCTGGCTGACCAGCTGCGGATTGCCTTCCGGCACCGCCGCCACCGCCTCTTTCTCGATCTCCTTGGCCCGCTTGCCGCTTTCCAGCTTCGGATACTTGGCGGTGTCCAGCGCCTCGGTCAGGCGCGCGCCGTAGGTCTTATAAAGGGTCTGGTAAAACTCCTCGTCCACCACCGGCGGCGTCACCGGCCGCTTGGCCACGCCCGCGCGCTTCCGCAGTTCCTCGATGCCGGCCAAAATCTTGCGGATCTGCTCATGCGCGAACTCGATCGCCTGCACCACGATCTCCTCGCTCACCTCGCTGGCGCCGGCTTCCACCATGGCGATGCCCTCGGCGGTGCCGCTCACCACGATGTGCAGATCGGCCTCGCGCCGCTCGTCGTAGGTGGGGTTGACGATGAACTTTTCATCCAAATACGCCACGCGCACGCCGGCGACGGCGTTGGGAAAGGGAATGTCGGAGAGGTGCAGCGCCGCGCCCGTGCCCACCAAGCTCAGCGCGTCGGGGTCGTTTTCCTGGTCGGCCGAAAGCACGAAGGCGATGACCTGCGTCTCATTGCGGAAGCCCTCGGCGAACAGCGGCCGGATGGGGCGGTCGTTCAGCCGGCTGGTCAGAATTTCCTTCTCGCTGGGCCGCCCTTCGCGCTTGATGTAGCCGCCGGGAATGTGGCCCGAGGCGTAGGTGTATTCGCGGTAGTCCACCGTGAGCGGAAAGAAGTCAATGCCTTCCCGCGGCTGGTCCGCCGAAGTCGCGGTGACCAGCACCACGCTATCCCCCAAGCGGACGGTGACCGCGCCGCCGGCTTGGCGGGCCATGCGGCCGGTTTCGATTTGGAGGGTCTTCCCTCCGGCAAGTTCAACGGATACGGATTCAGGCATGGAACATTCCTTCCGCCGCGGCCCGCCAGGGACCGCGGCCATCTGGTCTTAAATGATTCGGGAAAATCTTCTCGGCCGCGCCGCGGCGAGGCGGGCGGCGCCAACGCGCGCCGCGATCAATGTCGCCGCCCGCTGGGCCGGCGGCAAGAGGGGATGGGATACAACCCGATAAGCGCCCGTCACGTTCGGGCTTCTGCAACCAATTCACTGGCGAGCCGATCGAAGTAAGTGCGCCGGAGCCTATTTGCGCAGCCCCAGCTTTTGAATGACGCCGCGATAACGGGCCGCGTCCCGGCGTTTGAGGTAATCCAACAGGCGCCGCCGCTTGCCCACCATCAGCAGGAGACCGCGGCGGGAGTGATGATCCTGCTTGTGAGTCTTGAAGTGCTCGGTCAAATACTGGATGCGCTCCGTCAGCACCGCCACCTGGACTTCCGGCGAACCGCAATCCGTGGGATGAATGGCGAAACTTCGCACCAGCGCTTGCTTGTCTTCCTTGGTAAAGGCCATGCGTATGAGAGGGCCCAAAGGCCGCAAGAAAATCTAGCTTACCACGACCCGAGCGCCTCCGGACATGCGGCCCGGCCCCGCCCCCCAGGCCGCCAGCCACGGTCCGGAGGCTGGGCCGGACCCGGCTGGGGACAACGGCGGCGGCCCGCCCACCATCCATAGGCTAAAGCCGGAACGCACCGCGCGCCACCGGACGGAAACGAGGTCCATCATGGCCGGAGAATTTCTCGCCGACGTGCAAACCATTCGCGAGCGCGCCCGCCAAAACTTGGAGCAAGGCGCCGTCACCTCCGCCTACCAGGGCGACCCGAAGCAGACCACGGAACTGCTAAACGCCGCCTTGGCCACGGAGATCGTCTGCGTCTTGCGCTACCGCCACCATTACTTCATGGCCAGCGGCATGCACGGCGAATCCATCGCCCACACCTTCCGGAAATACTCCCAGGAGGAGCAGGAGCACGCCGACGCCATCGCCGACCGCATTCAGCAACTCGGCGGCGCGCCGGAGCTGAATCCCGCCGTCGTCAGCCAGCGCGCCTATACCGAATACGCCGCCGGGGAATCCTTGGCGGACATGGTCCGCGAAGACCTGGTCGCCGAGCGCATCGTCGTGGACGTCTATACGCAGCTGATCCGCCACTTCCAATTCCACGACTCCACCACGCGCGAAATGCTGGAGGACATCTTGCGGGAAGAAGAACACCACGCCGACGACCTCGGCGATCTGCTCTTCACCCTGGACCCGCGCAGCGGCGAGGTCATCGGCCGCGATCCCGCCAGCCTGATCGAACCGCCGGAACGCGCGCGGCAGAAGGGCCCCAAAGCCGCCTAGCCGCGCGCCGCATGCCCGCCGCCCGCGCCAAGAACGTTGGGATGGCCGTCCCCGGCTGACTTTCCCGCCGCCCGCGGCGACCGGCCCGCCGACGCTGAACCCTAAACCCCCAGCCGCTGCTGTATCCTGTGCCCATGCCCGTGGACACCTTGGACCCGGATGACGGCCGCGACGACGGCGGCGAACACCCTGACGGCGCTCCGGAATCCAGCGCCGGTCCCGAAGGAGAGGAGGATCCCCGCCTGCTGCACGTGGACCTGCGCAATCGCGCCGAGGCCGCTCGCTTCCAGCGCTCCGATGAAGCCGAGTTCGCCGCCGGCATGCTCCGCGCCAACGGCATTCCGGCCGAGGTGCAGGCCATGATGATCCCCGGCCTCACCGCCGACCTGGCGCTGTGGGTGCCGAAGGAGCAGGAAGAACTCGCCCGCCGCTTGTTGCGCGAGGCCGAAGAAGGCGATTTCGCCGAATAGCCCGCGCATAGCCCCCGCGCCTCGCCCGCCCACCCGTCGCATCCGCCGCTGCACCACGCCTTACGCCATGCTCCCCGCCACTCCCCCCCACGCCATGCCTCATTCCCCCGCCCGCTGCAAACAGCGCTTCCGCCTGCCGCTGCGCGCGCCGGCCGCCGCCATGGCGGCCCTGGCGCTGGCGCTCGCCGCCGCCGCGCAAACCCGCACCTTCGACAGCCTGCACGTCACCTTGCGCATCCAGCCGAACTTCGCCACCCGCTCGGTAGCGGTGCGGGAAACCCTGACGCTCCGCCCGCTGCGCGATCATTTCCAATATTTCCACCTCGACTGCGGCGGCCCGGTCGTCCAATCCGTCACCGCCAACGGCCGTCCCGTCGCCTATCACCTCACGGCGGAGAAACTGCACGTCAAGCTGCCCGCGCCGGTGGGCCCGCGGCAAACGGTGGCGCTGCGCATCCGCTATCATGTGACGCCCACGGCGGGCATGGTGTTCTATGCGGCTGATCTCGCCCACCCGCGGCAAGCCACCTGGCTGTGGACCTCCGGCGAGCCGAATGAGAACCACCACTGGCTGCCGATCTACGACCATCCCGACGACAAGCTGACCGCCGACTTCTACATCACCGCCCCGCACGGAGACTGGGCCATCGCCAACGGCCAGCTGGTCAGCCGCCAACCGCTGGCCGGCGGCGCGCAGCTCTTTCATTGGCGCCAGGCGGAGCCGATCAGCTCCTATTTGCTGGCCTTTTACGTCGGCCAATGGAACCGCGTGGACGCCGTGGGCCCGCATGGCGTGCCGCTGCAATTCGACGTGCCGCCGACGCAATCGGCGGCCATCGCCCGCGCCCGCTACGGCCGCACCGCGGCGATGATGGCCTATGACGAAAAGCTGACCGGCGTTCGCTATCCCTGGGCCAAGTACGCCGAGGTGGAAAATCCCGGGTTTTTCTCCGGGCTGGAAAACGCCAGCGAGACCGAGTTCCCGGGCGATTATCCGCAAAACGCCACCCTCGCCAACGTCCGCGCCGCCGCGCCGCACCATGACGTCGAGATCGCCCATGAGCTGTCACATCAATGGTTCGGCGACACCGTCACCTGCGCCCATTGGTCCCAGCTCTGGCTGAACGAAGGCTTCGCCACCTTCATGCAATACACCTGGGACCAGCACGCCCGCGGCGAGGACCAGGCGATTCGCGATTGGGAGCGGGACGCGGAGGGCTACTTCCGCTACGCCGACGGCCACGACCACCCCATCGTGGATTACCGCCACGGCAATCCCTGGAACATGTTCGACGCGGTCACCTACGAGAAGGGCGGCTTCGCCCTGCGCATGCTTCAGGCCAAGCTCGGCCCAGCGGCATTCTGGCGCGGCGTGCACCGCTATCTGACCCGCTACAAGTTCCAGCCCGCCAACACGCGCAATTTCGAGCTGGCCATGGAGGAGGCGACGCACCGCAATCTGCGCCTGTTTTTCCAGCGCTGGTTCTACTCCACCGGTTATCCCGTCTTCCATGCCGCCTGGAACTGGCAATCCGCCGCCCATGGCGGCGACCTGGAACTGCATCTGCGGCAAAAGCCGTTTCATGGATTTCTCTACACCGGCCAGCTAACTTTGGCGGCCTGGGTGGACGGCCGGGAACTGCGGCGCGACGTGCTGGTGACCAGCCGCAACCAGACCATCGCCTGGCCGTTGCCCGGCAAACCGGAGATGGTGCAACTGGACCCCGACCACGTGCTGCTGAAGTACCTGATCTGGGACAAGCCGCTGTCCGAATGGGAATATGAAGCCGTTCATGCGCCGTGGAGCTGGGATCGCCAGCAGGCGCTCGACGCCGTGGACCGCGCTGCGACCGATGGCAACCGCGCCGCGCTGGCGGCTTTCTTCGCCGCCCGCGTCCGGGCGGAATCCTCCGCCCCCGCCGCTGACGACGCCCTCAGCCATCTCGCCGGCATCGCTCCCGCCGCCGCGCAGCAACTGGCCTTGGAACGCCTCGACAGTCCCAACCCCGCCGTGCGCGCCAACGCCGTCACGCTCCTGGGCCATCTCCATCCCGGTCAACCCACCCAACCCGGCGAGCTGGCGCGGGTGCGCAACATCTTTCGCGCCGATCCCATCTCCAGCGTGCGCGCCGCCGCGCTGGGCGCACTGCTGCATCTTGACCGCGCCCAAGCGCCGGGGTATTTCACCGCCGCGCTGGGCATGAAGAGCTATCAGTGGCAGGTCGAGCGGCGGGCGCTGGCGCTGGAGGCGCACCGCGAGAAATCCGCCGCCGTGCCCGTGCTGCTGCATTACGCCGCGCCGGGCCAGCCGCCGGCGCTGCGCGCGACCGCCATCGAACAGCTTGGCCATTTCGGCGCCGGCGACGCCCGCGTGACGGCGGCGCTCCGCCGGGCGCTGCACGGCCAGACCGGCATGGTGCAAGTGCGCGCCGCCATCGCCTTGGCCGAACTGCACGACCGCGATTCCCTGCCCGCCATTCAGGACCTGGCGCAGAACACCTGGATCGGTTTCTTCAAGCCCGCGTTCCAAGCCGCCGCCGCGATGATGC
>JAKAUF010000318.1 GCA_021827785.1 Acidobacteriota bacterium
CGACAAGCTGCCGATTCGCGTCGGCGCGGAGGAAACGCTGCCGGAATTTTCCGCCGCGCTGGAAGGCGCCGCGGTCGGCGACGTCCGCCACGTGGTGGTCCATTATCCCGCCGATTTCGGCAGCACGGAGATCGCCGGCAAGACGGTGAACTTCGAACTGCGCGTGCTGGCGCTGCAGCGCGAGCTGACGCCTCCGATGGATGACACGCTGGCCAAGGAGTTCCTGGGCGCGGCCGACGTGGCCGACCTGCGCGCCAAGCTGGGACAAAGCATCGCCGCCGACCGGCAGCGGCAGCGCGCCGCGGAAGAACGCGAGCAGGTGGCGCGGCAGCTGATCAAAATGCACGATTTCCCCGTGCCCGAGGCGCTGGTGGAGGAGCAGGTGCAGCGTCGGCTGGAACGCGAGGCCCGCCGCTTGGCCGCGCAGGGCGTGGACCCGGCGCAGGTGGATTGGGCCCAAGCCCGTCCCGCGGTGCGGGAAAGCTCCAGCGACGCGGTCAAGCTGGGGCTGATTCTGGACCGGATTGCGACCGCGGAGGGAGTTGCCGCATCGGATGAAGAGATCGAGCAGGAGCTGGAGCGCTGGGCCGAGCGCCTGCACCAGCCACTGGAAACGGTGCGGCAGCGCCTGACCGCCAGCGGCACGCTGACCGCGCTGCGCGCCGATATCCGGCAGGACAAAACGCTGGACTTTTTGCTGGGCGTGGCGGCGCGGGAAGCGGCGCCGGCAGCCCAGCCCACCCCCTAGCCGCCGCGGCATCTGGCTGGCCCCGGCTTCCGCCCACAAGCAGAACACCCATGAATCACAACTTCGACCCTTTGCGCGATTCCCGGCCGCAACCCGCACCCCAGGGGGCGCTGGTGCCCATGGTGGTGGAACAAACCAGCCGCGGCGAACGCGCCTACGACATCTACTCCCGCCTGCTGCGCGACAACATCATCTTCATCGGCACGCCGATTGACGACAACATCGCCAATCTGGTGACGGCGCAGTTGCTGTTCTTGGAGGCCGAGGATCCGGACAAGGACATCTCGCTGTACATCAACAGCCCGGGCGGTTCCATCACCGCCGGCCTGGCCATCTACGACACGATGCAGTTCATTCGCCCCGATGTCACCACCATCTGCATCGGCCAGGCGGCCAGCATGGCGGCGCTGCTGCTGGCGGCGGGCGCGCCGGGCAAGCGCTTCGCGCTGCCCAATTCCCGCATCCTGATCCACCAGCCTTCGATGGGCGGGCTGTCCGGGCAGGCCACCGACATTGACATCCATGCCCGCGAGATCCTGCGCATGCGCGAGATCACCAACCAGATGTTGGCCAAGCATTCCAAGCAGCCGCTGGAGAAGATCTCCAAGGACGTGGAGCGCGACTTCATCATGGACGCGGCCCAGGCCAAGGAGTACGGCATCGTGGACGATATTATCTTCCAGCACAAATAGTCGCATGCGGCGGATGCGGTAGGAGCGGCTAGTGGTAAAATCCGGCTATTCACCTCATCCCGCTCCATGCCGGCCCAGCCCGCATGGCAGGATTCGCGCCCGGCATTAGCCCCCATCGGTACAGCACTTGGAGCCTCGAATGCGGACGCGAACCGGCAAGGCAAGAGCAAGCGCAAGGGAAAGAGCAAGGTCCAGCAAGGCATTTGATTTTGACTATTCCCGCCGCCACCTGGCCCCGCGGCCAGGTCAGGCGGGATAGGGGGAGATTTAGCCACCGTGCGTCCCAAAAACGGACCTGACGAAGTTCTCCGGTGCTCGTTCTGCCACAAAACGCAGGACGCGGTCACCAAGTTAATTTCCAGCCCTAGCGAATATCCGCGCGCCTACATTTGCGACGAATGCGTCGCGGTCTGCAATTCGATTTTGGAAGACGATCGCGGCAATGAACCGGCCCGCGCCGGCTTGCAGACGCTGCCCAAGCCGCATGAGGTCAAGGCCTTTCTGGATGAGTACGTGATCGGCCAGGACCACACCAAGAAGAAGCTGGCCGTCGCCGTCTACAACCACTACAAGCGGCTGCACATGAACCGCAACCGCGCCAACAGCGAAGTGGAGCTGCAAAAGGCCAACATCCTGCTGATCGGCCCCACCGGCACCGGCAAAACGCTGCTGGCGCAGACGCTGGCCAAGATGCTGGACGTGCCGTTCGCCATCGCCGACGCCACCACGCTGACCGAGGCGGGCTACGTGGGCGAGGACGTCGAGAACATCATCCTGAAGCTGCTGCAAGCGGCCGAAGGCGACGTGGCGCGCGCGCAGCAGGGCATCATTTACATTGACGAGATTGACAAGATCAGCAAGCGCGACGAAAACCCCTCCATCACCCGCGACGTCAGCGGCGAGGGCGTGCAGCAGGCGCTGCTGAAGATCCTGGAAGGCACGGTGGCCCACGTCCCGCCGCAAGGCGGGCGCAAGCATCCCCACCAGGAGTTCACCCCGGTGGACACCACCAACATCCTGTTCATCTGCGGCGGCGCCTTCGTGGGCCTGGAAAAGGTGGTGGGCCGGCGCGTCGGCCGGCGCGCCATGGGCTTCCGCAGCGATGAGGAGACCAAGGCCGACGCCGCCATCGCGCCGCTGACCGGCCTGCGCGACACCGAACTGCTGGCGCAGGTGCAGCCCGGCGACCTGATCCGCTTCGGCCTCATTCCGGAGTTCGTCGGCCGCCTGCCGGTGATCGGCGTGCTGGATGACTTGGACCGGGCGGCGCTCATCCAGATCTTGACGCGGCCGCGCAATTCCCTGGTGCGGCAGTACCAGAAGCTGTTCGAGTTCGAAAACGTCAAGCTGCGCTTCCAGGATGACGCGCTGGAGGCGGTCGCGGATGAGGCCCTGGCGCGCAAAGTCGGCGCCCGCGGGCTGCGGATGATTCTGGAAGAGCTGATGCTGGATTTGATGTACCACCTGCCGGCCCAGAAGCGGGTGCGGGAGTTCGTGGTGACGCGGGAGATGGTCAAGAAGCGTGATCTGGCGCTGACCACGCTGGAGAAAGCCGGTTAGGCGCTCTTCGCCGGGCGGGCCCATCGCGCCCGGCGCGGCTCCGGCTCCTGTCTCCGCGCCCAGGCCGGAGGGATGCGGCGGACGGCCCCGCCGGCCGCACGATAGTATGGAAAGAGAGGCCCGCGGCGGCCCAGCCGCCGCCCGTACAGGCGCTTTAGCTTATGCCCAAACCCGATAAAGCCGACACCCGCGGCCTGCCGATGATGCCCATCCGGGACGTCGTCATCTTTCCGCACATGATGACGCCGTTCGTGGTCGGCCGGCAGAGTTCCGTCCGCGCCTTGGACGAGGCGCTGGCGCAGGACAAGAAGCTGTTCCTCGCCACCCAGCATGACGCCACGCTCGACGAGCCGAAGCCGGAGGAGATCTACCAGGTCGGCACCATCGTCACCATCGTGCAAAGTGTCAAGTTGCCCGACGGCAACATCCGCGTTTTGGTCGAGGGCCTGGAGCGCGCCAAGATCGTCGAGATCAGCGACGAGGATGGATTTTTCCGCGCCACGGTGCGGGTTCCCGCCGCCCGCGGCGAAGGCGTGACGCCGCAAAGCGAAGAGCTGATGCAAAAAGTCACCGGCCTCTTCGAGCAATACGTCAAGCTGAGCCAGGCGCTGAACTACGAGACCATGCTCAACACCGTGCGGGTGGATGAGCCCGGCCGCCTGGCCGACACCGTCGCCGCCAACCTGAGCCTGCCGGTCGAGGACAAGCAGGAGCTGCTGGAGCTGTTCTCGCCGCTGGACCGGCTGGCCCGGCTGGCCGAACTGCTGGACGCGGAGATCGAAAAGCTGAACGTGGACCGCACCATCCAGGGCCGCGTGAAGCGGCAGATGGAGCGCGCGCAGAAGGAGTACTACCTCAACGAAAAGATCAAGGCCATCCAGAAGGAGCTGGGCCGGGGCGAGAAAAGCGAAATTGACGAGCTGAAGAAAAAAATCGAAGCCGCCGGCATGCCCAAGGCGGTGGCCGAAAAGGCCATGCAGGAGCTGAAGCGGCTGGAGCTGATGCCGCCGATGTCGGCGGAATCCACCGTCTCCCGCAACTACATTGACTGGATGCTGGCGGTGCCGTGGAAAACCAAGTCCAAGGAGATCCGCGACATCAAGCGCGCCGAAACCATTCTGAACGAGGATCACTACGGGCTGGCCAAGATCAAGGAACGCATTTTGGAGTTCCTGGCGGTGCGCCAGTTGGTCAAGAACCCCAAGGGCTCCATCCTCTGCTTCGTCGGGCCTCCGGGCGTCGGCAAGACCTCGCTGGGCATGTCCATCGCCCGCGCCACGGGGCGCAAGTTCGTACGCCTGTCGCTGGGCGGCGTGCGCGATGAAGCGGAAATCCGCGGCCATCGCCGCACGTACATCGGCGCGCTGCCGGGACAGATCCTGCAAATGATGCGCAAGGCCGGCACCGTGAATCCGGTCTTCCTGCTGGACGAAGTGGACAAGATGAGCATGGACTTCCGCGGCGATCCCTCGGCGGCGCTGCTGGAGGTGCTGGATCCGGAGCAGAACGAAACCTTCATGGATCATTACCTGGACGTGGAGTACGACCTCAGCCAGGTCATGTTCATCACCACCGCCAACGTGCTGCACACCATTCCGCAGCCGCTGCAAGACCGCATGGAGGTGATCCGCCTGCCCGGCTACACCGAGCAGGAAAAAATGGAGATCGCCAAGCGCTTCCTGGTGCCCAAGCAGCGCAAGGCGACCGGCGTCGCGGAGGATCATCTGCGCTTTTCCGACGCGGGCATCGGCGCGGTCATCAATGGCTACACGCGCGAGGCCGGCGTGCGCAACTTGGAGCGCGAGATCGGCAACATCTGCCGCAAGGTGGCCCGGCGCGTGGTCGAGGCGCATGACGGCAAGGAAACCGTGGCGGTCGAGGTGGGCGCCGAAAACGTCGGCGAATACCTCGGCATCCTGAAGTTCCGCGACACGCAGCACGAGGAAAGGAACGAAATCGGCCTGGCCACCGGCTTGGCCTGGACCGAGGTGGGCGGACAGATTCTGGCCACCGAAGCCACGCTGATGGACGGCAAGGGCAAGCTGACCCTGACCGGCAAGCTGGGCGACGTGATGCAGGAATCCGCGCAGGCGGCGATGAGCTACATCCGCAGCCGCGCGCATTTGCTGGGGCTGCCCAAGGACTTCTACCGCAACCTGGACATCCACGTCCATGTGCCCGAAGGCGCCATCCCCAAGGACGGCCCCTCGGCCGGCATCACCATCGCCACCGCCCTGGCCAGCGCGCTGACCCGCATTCCGGCGCGGCGCGATTTCGCCATGACCGGCGAGATCACGCTGCGCGGCAAGGTGCTGCCCATCGGCGGCGTCAAGGAAAAGCTGATGGCGGCGCATCGCATGAAGATCCTGCGCATCATCCTGCCCAAGGACAATGAGAAGGATCTGCCCGATCTGCCGGAGAACATCCGCTCCTTGCTGGAGATTCACCTGGTGGAGAACATGGATCAGGTGCTGGAGCTGGCGCTGGAGCAGCCGCTGGCCAGCCTGGCGCCGCCGGTCGAGCCGCCGGTCGCCCACCGCGACGAATCCGAACCCCTGCACCAATAGCTGCCCGCCGCGCGCGGGGCCGGCCGCCCAGCTTCGCGGGTGGGACGGTCGCACCAGAACCGGCGGAAGCCCGGGGCCCCGAGCCTGGGGTTCCTATTCCATCAGGCACTTCAATACGGCGTCGGCGGCGTCCTTATAGAACTCGATCTTCAGCCGCGTCCACGCGTCGTCGGGCAAGTCCTCGAGTTGGCGCCGGGAGGCCGCCGGCAGCAACAGCGTCTGGGCCTGCTTATCCAAGGCCAGTTCGGCCAAGCTGACCGAATTGGGGATAAGGTCCAGCGATCCGCCAAGGCTCAGTGGCCGGCCAGAACCGCAGTCCCGCCGCGCCGGCCAAGAACGCGCCCTCCCGGGGACTTCGCCCTTGATCGCCATGGTCCAAACCCCGCACCACGGATAGACCGCCGCCCCTTTATCAGCCACAATCTGAATGTGGCGGGGCGGCTATGGTAAAGCGAGCGCAATACGCGCTGAAACTCCGGCTGCGGGGGCCGCGGGTGCGGCCAGGAGCCATCGCCGTCCCCGACCTCATCAAGATTTGCCAAGCCGTACAGGAGACGGTGAACCGGCAGGCAGAGGCGCTGCGCGGCGGGCCTTCTCGGCATCCGGGTCCCCGGGCCCAAGCCATCCTCGATGAATGCACCCTGGAACTTGCCGGCGTGCGCAAAGGCAGCACCATCCTGCCGTTTCGCTTCGCCCACGCCCAACAAGCGCTCTGCGCGCCCGGCCACCTCGGGCTAGAAGCGGTGCGTGTGGTAGCTCGCACGATAAGCAGCGCACCAGGCGACGAACCGGAGATCCCGGAGGGTGTCGACCCCGGGGTCCTGGCCAGCCTAAGCGATCTGAGCCAAGCGTTGGACGGCGCTGAGGAGATTGATTGGATCGTTCCGGCGGCGTACGGTCAAAAGCGCCTGCAAGCAGTTCTGACGCGGGAAGTCGCCGCCCGGCTCCGGGCCCGCCCCGGCAAATCCCTGGTCCGGCCCATTCTGGTCGAGGGCACACTGGAAATGGCGGATTTCCGGCCCTCCGATCAGCGCTGCCGCATCCG
>JAKAUF010000079.1 GCA_021827785.1 Acidobacteriota bacterium
CGGGCGGCATGCACGTCCAGCAACGCGGAGCGGACCTGCTGGCCGATGGCGGCGCGGAGATCGGATGCCTGGTCCTGGGCCTGCTGCAACCGCGCGTGGGCGGCGATCTCCGCGGCGTGAATCGCGCCGCCGGAGAAGATCGGCAGGTTGATCTGGCCCGCCAGCGTGAAGGTGGGATGGTTGCTGTTGATCCGGTTGCCGATGGTGCCCCAGTTGCCGCTGAAGTCCACGCTGGGGAGGCGCTGATCCCGCGCCGCCGCCACCGCCAACTGCGCGGCGCGCACCGACTCGCGAGCGGCCATGTAATCCGGACGCATCCGCAGCGCCTCCGCCAACGCGTGGTTCACGGTCATGCTGGGCGCCGGGGTATAGGGAATCGGCTGCGCCAAGCGATAGGCCTGGCCCGAGGGCAGGCCGATGGCCCGCGCCAACGCCAGCTTTTGCTTCGCCCAGTCATCGCGCCGCACGATCAGATTCTGCCGTTCCCGGTCGCGTTGCACCTTGGCCCGCACGACATCGAGCGCGGAGACGGTGCCGGCGTGATACATATCCTCGGCTTGGGCGAGGGACTGCACCGCGGTGCGCAGTTGCGCCTGCGCGGCGGTGACCCGGCTGCCGTCGGCCGAGGCCAGCAGATATTGATCCGCGACCGCCATCACCACCAGATTGCGCATTTGCTGGTAGGTGTGCATGGCGGCGGCCTGGCTGGCGTCGGAGGAACGCAGATCCTGGATGCCGCTGATGTTCAAGACCGGAACGTCAAGATAGCCCCGCGCGTCAAAGACGCGAAACGGTCCGATGATCTGGGGAAACCCGGGAAAACTGAACCCGAAGGCCGCGAGGTTCTCCTTGGTCTCTTCATCGCCCACGCTGGCCTGCACTTTGGGCAGCAATCCGGATAAGGCGCGCCAGCGCTGCGCGCGCGCTTGCTCCGAGGCCGTCGAGGACAGCAGCACCGCCAGGTTGTTGCGCAGGCCCATGCGGATCGCGGCGTTCAAGCTGAGCGCCATCACTCCGGGCTGAACCCGGCCCCGGGCGACGCCACCGTTGAACTGCGCGGACGAAGCGGGCGGCTGATAGACGCTGGCGGCGGGCGCCGGAGCGTACGCGGGCTGGGCCGGCGATGGCGGGCCTTGCGCGCATAGCGGCAGGGCGGCCAGCCCGGCGACGGCCAGGGCCGCCGCGCCCAGCGCCGCGCGGCGCAGCCACGGCCGCGAACGCCCCGGAACGAAATGCAACTGCACCGCAGCGGCGCCTCTCATTGCCCTCCTCCGGCGGCGGCGCCTTCCGCCCGTACTCCGCGCCAAAACAGATCGAAGATGAACTGCTCCACGTCGAAGCGGTTCTCGTGCATGCCCAGCAGCTTCATGGAGACGATGCTCTTGACCAAATCCATCAGCGCCAGCGCGGTTTCCAGCGGCGGCACCGGGCGCAGCTCGCCGCGGCGAATCCCTTCGGCCAGCACCGGCGCCAGCAACCGCGCCCCGGCCAGGTGCAGTTTGCGGAACTCCTTGGCCCAGGGACCGCCGTAGATGCATTGGCCGAACTCGGTGAGGTAGATGCGCATGAAATCCTGGTCCTCGCGCAGCAGTTCGAAGCGCACGCGCAGCCCGGCGCGGATCTTATCCTCCGTGCCGCCCGGCTCGCACAGGACCGCCTGGAGCCGGCGGTGCATCTCGGCGACGCGGCCGCGGAAGATGGCCCAAAACATCTCTTCCTTGCTGGGGAAGTACAGATAGAGCGTGCCCTTGGCCAGCCCCGCTTCCACCGCGACCTCTTCCAGGGTGGCGGCGCGAAAACCGCGCGCGGCGAAGACCTTGCGCGCAGCGGCCAGGATTTCGGCGCGGCGAAACTCGGTCAGCACTTCGCGGCGGGTTTTGCCCTCGACCGGCATAGGCGAGACCATGCTATCACATTTATGACTATCCGGTCATTAATTTGACTGAATGCGTCATGGCGTCCGGACTTGCCTCCAAGCGCAACCCGGCGCCCGGCCGCGCCCGGGCGCTTAGCCGCCGATTCGGCGGCCACATTCCCTCCAGCCACACGTCCAAGAAGTTGGCGCTCAGGGCGCGGGTGTAGCCGCCGCGGGTTTCCCCCAGAGTCAGCAGGTCGAGCTCCCGGCCCCAGAACCCGCGGGCAAAGCGGGCGCGCAGCGTTTCCGCAAGCGCCCGCAGCCGCCCGGCACGGCGGGCGGCGACCGCCGCCGGAACCACCTCCCAGCCTGGTTCGCCGGTGCGCCGGGCGGCTTCGGTGCCGGGACGGGGCGAATAGGTGAAAACGTGCAGATAGGTCAGGGGCAGCCCGGCGATGAACGCAAGAGATGACTCAAACTCCGCCTCCGTCTCCCCGGGAAATCCCGCCATCACATCCGCACCGATCGCCGCGAAGGGCAGGCGGCGGCGGATTTCCATGACGCGCTGGGCATAATGGTCTGGCCGATAGCGGCGGCGCATGCGCCGCAGCACCGTATCCGACCCGCTTTGCAGCGGAACGTGGGCATGGGGCGCGATCCGGGGCTCGCAAGCGAGCAGCGAGATCAGCGCCCCGGTCCAATTCATCGGTTCAATGGAGCTGAGGCGGAGACGGGGAATGCCGCTGGCCGCCAAAATCGCCCGCAACAGATCGTCCAGCGCCGGCCGTCCGGGCAGATCGCGGCCCCATTGGCCCAGGTGAATACCGGTCAGGACGACCTCCTGCGCGCCGTTCGCCGCCCAGTGGGCCACCTCCGCGGCGACCTCCGCCTCCGGCCGCGATCGCAGCCCGCCGCGGACGCTGGGAATGACGCAGAACGAGCACGCGTTTCCACAGCCGTCCTGCACCTTGACCTGCGGCCGGGTGCGGCCAGGAAGCGGTGCGCCCGGCGGCGCGGCGGGCGCCACGGCGCCGGCGATTGCGGCGATCCCCAGCTTCTCCCCGTGGCCAACGACTCGCTCGACGCCGCCAAGGGCGCGGACCTCCTCCGGCGCGCGTTGCGCGTAGCAGCCGGTAACCCAAATGCGCGCCTGCGGCTGCTCTCGCCGGATGCGGCGAATGGCGTATCGGGCCTCGGCGTCCGCCGCCGCGGTCACGGTGCAGGTATTGAGAATGACCAGTTCCGCCTGTTCGGCCGGGGTCCAGCCAGCCGCCGCTAAGTCACGGGCGATCGCGGACCCGTCGGCCTGATTGGCGCGGCAGCCGAAGTTATGGATGCGGAAGGTTCCGGCCCCCATCGTTCCATTTTAGGGTGGCGATGGCGCGGGTTCGCGGCTCGGCGCGGAGCCACTGGCCGGCCCCGCCCCGGGCGGGCGCCGCGGGCAGGAATGCTACCCTCAGTCATGGCCATTCGCATGTACACCACCAGTTGGTGCCCGGATTGCCGCCGCGCCAAAGCCTTCCTCGCGGAGCGCGGCATCGGCTACGAAGAAATCAATATCGAGGAGAGCGATGGCGCCGCCGAGCGCGTCGTCGCCAATAACGGCGGCAAGCGCAAGGTGCCGACGTTCGAGGTCGAAGGGCGGTACTTTGCGTGCAGCCCGTTCGACCCGCAAATCCTGCGCCGCGAGCTGAACTTGGAGAATTAGCGGCGGGCGGTGATGGCGGCGCGTCCGTGGCGCGCCCGAGGAACCCAGAGCCGGCGGCAAATCCCGCGCCAGCTCGACCCGGCATCCACTCAGTTGCGACCCGGCCCCGATCACGGTCGCGGCCGGCCCGCGATGAGGATTAGATGCTGTATTTTTTCGCGTAGTGCCGGAAGGAACGGTAGGACATGCGGAGCATGTCGGCGGCGCGGGTGCGAACGCCGCCCGACTGGCCCAGGGCCGCCGAGAGGTAATGCTTCTCCACATCCTCGATAAAGCGCTCCAACCCGTCGGGCGGAAGCGGGGGCAGTCCGCTGGTGGCGCCGTTGGCGGTAGCGCCATTGCCATTGAGCCGTGCCTGTAGCGGCCCGACCGTGACCGTCTCGCCCTGCGCCAGCGCCACGGCACGCTCCACGACGTTCTCCAGTTGCCGCACGTTGCCGGGCCAGTCGTAGGCTTCCAGGCGGGCCATGCCGCCCGGATCGAATTTGCTGACGGGCTTGCCCATCTCGGCGGCGAAACGCCGGAGGAAATGCATGGCCAGCAGCGGAATGTCTTCCCGCCGGTCCCGCAGCGCGGGCAACTCCACGGGGATGACGCTGATTCGATAATACAAATCCTCGCGGAACCTACCTTCCCGCACCGCGGTCTCCAAATCGGCGTTGGTCGCGGCCAGGAGGCGGACGTCCACTGGAATGTTGTTGGACGAGCCCAACGGCCGCACCTGGCGCTCCTGCAACACGCGGAGCAGCGAAACCTGCATCGGCAAGGTCATTTCGCCGATTTCATCCAAAAACAACGTGCCCTTGTCGGCCGCCTCGAAAAGGCCGCGGCGGTTGGTGTTGGCGCCGGTGAAGGCGCCCTTGACGTATCCGAAGAGTTCACTTTCCAGCAGGGTTTCCGGAAAGGCGCCGCAGTTGACCGTGATGAAGGGCTGATCGGCGCGCGGCGAGCAGCCGTGGATGCCGCGGGCGACCAATTCCTTGCCGGTGCCGCTCTCGCCGCGGATGAGCACAGTGCTGGCGGTGGCGGCGACCGTCCGCACCATTTCCTTGAGCTGGCTAATGACGGGGCTGTTGCCGATCAAATGGCCCAGTTCGTTGCGGCTCTTGAGCTCCCGTTTCAGGCTGGTGTTTTCCCGCTTCAGTTCCTGAAAATGCAGCGCCCGCGCCACGGTATAGAGCACCCGGTCCACCAGATCCGGCGATTTGATGATGTAATCCACCACGCCGCCGATCTTGATGGCTTCAATCGCGGTCTCCATGCTGCCGTGGCCGGTGATGAAGACGAACGCCGTCTCCGAATCCTGCTGCCGCGAGAAGCGGAGCAGGTCGAGGCCATTGTCCTGCGGGCTGAGGCGCAGGTCGCAGATGGCCAGGTCGAAAATGGCGGATTCCAGCTTGCGCCGCCCGTCCGCGGCGGTGGCCACGGTTTCGACTTGGTGGCCCTCCTTGCGCAGGGCGATGTCCAGCATCTCGCGGATGGATTGTTCGTCGTCAATGATTAGCAGGTGAGCCATGGCGATTTGTGTCAATAACTGGATGGGATAAACTGGCCGACCGCGGCCTCCGCCGCGATAGTGCGCCCCGCCGGGGAATCCCCCTGCGCGCCGCGCTCCAGCGGCAACTGCACCACGAACCGCGCGCCGCCCCCCGCGGGCGGCTCGGCCCAAATTTTTCCTTGATGAGCCTCGACGATGGCGTACACCAGCGCGAGGCCCAGACCCGTGCCTTCGCTAAAGCCGCTGCGGAAGGGCTCGAAGACTTCTTCCTCGGAACCCGGCTTCAATCCCCGGCCGGTATCCTGAAATTCCAGCCGCACGCCCATGGACGACGGCGACACGGTGATGCGCAGCGTGCCGCCCTCGGGCATGGCCTTGAAGGCGTTATCGCAGAGGTTCCAGACCACCTGCTTGAGCCGGTCGCCGTCGCCCCAAACGATGACGGGCTCGGTTCCCAGGGATGCGGTGATGCGGATGCCGGCCTCGCCGCGGCGGGGGCTTTGCTGCGCCAAGGTCAGCACCTCTTCCAGCAACGCGCGCAGATCCACCTCGGCCATGTGGTACTGGTAATCGCGCGAGTACCCCAAGAATTCGCCGACGATGCGATTGAGCCTCTCCGATTCCCGCTCCACCACCGCCGCCAGCCGCTGCTGATCGGGATCCTGGGCGGCGCTGCGCGCCAGCAATCGCACCGAACCGGCCATGGAAGCCAGCGGATTCCGAATCTCATGCGCAATGCCTGCCGCCATGCGGCCCACGGCGGCCATGCGATCGCGGCGGCGCAGTTCCCGCTCCAGCCGCCGCAATTCGGTCAAATCTTGGAAATGGATCACGCGGCCGGCGTCGGTCGCGCCGTTGACTTTCAGCGGCACCACGGTCAAGCCGATGATCTTCTCGCGGCCGTGGCGATTGATGCGGATCTCCCCGCGCCGCCCCAGCATGGTCTCCGGAACCGCGCCCAGCACGCGTTCCACCGGCTGGCCCAGCACGGCTTCGGCGGATTGTTCCAGAATGCGCTCCGCCGCCGGGTTCACCAGATGGACGCAACCGCTCAGATCCGTGGTCAACAGCCCTCCGCCCATGGAGCGGATGATGTTGTCGTTCAGCGCCCGCAGGCTGGCCAGCACATGCTGGTGCTCGCGCAATTCCCGGCCCGTGGCCATCAGCTTGCCGGCCAGCAACTCCGCTAAATACGCCGCGGCGACAAACGCCAAGCCGTTGAGCAACACCGACAGCGCCATGGCGCGGTCGTTGGCGCCGGCGCCCGTGCTGCCCATCGCCAGCGCCGCCTCCGCCGCCGCCCAATAGGCCAGCGCGCAGACGCCGGCCATGGCGTAGATCACCCGGCGGGGCAGCAGCGTGGCGGAGGCGACCACCAGCAAGGCGTAGATTTCCGTCAGCAGGCTGGAGTAGCCGCCGGTCACCGCGATCACCGCCGTGACCAGCAGGATGTCCAGCCCCAATTGCGCGTACACTTGCGGGGCCACGCGGGCGCCGGAACGCAGCCAGACGCGATCAATCAGGGCAATACCGTACCA